>CAJONF010000001.1 GCA_905236665.1 uncultured Selenomonadaceae bacterium
CAAAAATTTTCTGAGACGCATTGAATCACCTTCCGAACAAAAAATTATGCGCGTTAATCGTGACTATTAATTTGGCGCAAAAAAATAATCGGCAATCATCTGAGACTGTCGATTATTTTTTATTAAATTCGTTAAGGTTGATAATATTGTTCTGCTTCAGTGACAAGGCGTCTGATAATTTCCTTTACCGGCAAAATTTCTTCAATGCGTGGCATATATTCGCCTGTAAAAACTAAACCTGTCTCCAAATCGCCCTGTTGAGCTCTGATTAAAGCACGGACAATGCAAAAATTATGCTTGCACGCTTTAAGGCAGGAGTCACAAATTTTAGGCGGTACATTGCCTTCCATAACGCGTTTTGAAAATGGTGTACGAACAGCGCGACCGGGTAAACCTACAGGGCTATGAATTACGACAACATCTTCGGGTTTGGATTTAAGATAATATTCTTTCAAACTCGGTGCGCCATTTGATTCGAGACTAGCCGCAAATCGAGATCCAAGTTGAACACCGTTTGCACCCATTTTTAAGACTTCGGCAATATCTTTACCTGTTAAGACGCCACCTGCCGCAATTACGGGAATTTTGACAGCTGCGCGGATAGGTTCAACAAGTTCACGGACGGAAATATCTGTGCCAAGGTGTCCGCCGGCTTCTTTGCCTTCAACAACGACAGCTGCAGCTCCGAGTTTTTCGGAAATTTTTGCCAGCTTGACAGATGAAACAATCGGGACTATCGGCGTGCCGGATTCTCTGCCCAGCCCGAAAATATCGCGTGAAAACCCCGCACCTGCAACGATCAGATCAATGCCTGCGTCCATTGCTGTATGAACAATCCCCGCGAAATCACTTGCCGCGACCATTATGTTTATACCGATTATTCCGTCGGTTAATGAACGTGCCAATTTTATTTCATAGCGCAATTCTTCGTGCGCCATACCTGATGCCGCGATAAGCCCGATACCGCCTTCATTGGCGACCGCAGCTGCAAGTCGTGCTGTCGACAGACGTATTGCCATGCCGCCCTGTACGATTGGGATTTTTGCTATCTTATTTCCTATTTTTAGTTCCGGAAGTCTCACGGATAATCCTCTCCAAAAAATCAATTAGTAATGCGAAATGCGTAATGCGTAATCGGATTCGTCATCATTACGCACTACGCATTTCGCATTGCAGTTCATTGCGCATTGAGCATTTCGCATTACGCATTGAACGAAGTTCCTCATTGTCTATCAAGCTTTGGTTTCTCCGTCTATGTACTTAACGACATCTTCCACAGTCTTGATTTTTTCGGCTTTCTCGTCGGGGATTTCGATATTGAATTCCTCCTCGAATGCCATAATCAATTCGACTATGTCCAGAGAATCGGCACCCAGATCATCGACGAAAGTAGAACTCATTTGAATTTCATCTTCCTCGACTCCCAGTTGCTCTTTGACGATTTTTTTTACCTGATCAAACGTTGACACGCGTAGCACCTCCTTTCAAAGTAGCGTTTACATGACCATGCCGCCATCAACCGACAGCACTTGCCCTGTAATATACGCCGCCTGATCTGATACCAAGAACGCTACTGCATTGGCAACGTCTTCGGGAGTTCCCATCCTTCCCGCAGGTATCTCTTGCAACATAACCTCTTTGACTTTTTCGGAAAGCGCAGCCGTCATATCGGTGTTGATAAAGCCAGGTGCAACAGCATTTACCGTCACGCTACGCGAAGCAAGTTCCCTTGCCGCGGACTTTGTAAAGCCGATTATGCCCGCCTTAGCCGCCGCGTAATTTGCTTGGCTTATGTTGCCTTTAAGTCCGACGACGCTGGACATATTTACGATACGCCCGCCGCGCTGTTTCATCATCAGTTTTGTAACAGCCTTTGTGCAGTTGAAGACGCCTTTTAAATTTGTGCTGATAACTTTGTCGAAATCGTCCTCGCTCATCTTCAGCAGGAGGTTATCGCGGGTTATGCCGGCGTTGTTTATCAAAATATCAAGCCGCCCCCACTCGTCCACAACTTTTTTTATCAGTTCTGTTACCGTCGCGAAATTTGAAACATCGCCCTGTACCAACATAGCCGCGCCGCCGGTCGATTCGATTTCGTTTTTGACTGACTCGGCTTTTGCGCTGTTTGACACGAAGTTCAAAGCTACCTTTGCACCGTCCGCCGCCAATCGCAAAGCTATTGCACGACCGATGCCGCGTGATGCGCCCGTGACGAACGCCACCTTGCCGGATAAATTTTTTTCTGTCGAACTCATTGCAACCTTTCGCCTCCCGTTTGCAGAATATAACACAAAGCTTTTCGCTTGTCTACAATTTTTACAGCAATGCTTTTATTTAATGGCGTTCAATCTGTCGGCAATGGCATATGCGTCCTCGTCATTAGCGGCGGGCGTAATAATCGGCTGGTTGCCAAGCAAAACAGTTCCGTTCTGAACAGTAGCCGCTTTTTTATTCTGACCATTGTGATAAGCCGCCGCCAAATTTCCCAGCACGAAATAAGAACGTTCTGCACTGCTCATGCCGTCGGTTGCCGCCACGCTTATAAAAATTTTGTCGTTCACAATGACGACGCCGCCTTTTGCAGTGGCGTGGTTGCCGCTGTATTCATAAAGTTTTTTAACATAAGCATCGCGGCGTTTATCGCTGTCGGGGTGATCAGAAGGGTTGAAAAATTTTTCCATGCTCGAACGTTTTTTACTGGTCTCTTCCAACTCAACAAATTTTTGCATTACCGCCGCGCAGGCACCGGGATTATAATTGGTGTGCACCATGTAATCAAAGCTCAATAAATCTGCTTCGCTTTCAAATTTCCTGTCACCGTGAGCCACGGAATGAACCAATGCGACATCAGCGACTAGCGAAGTTATTATGCCGCCGCCCAATGCAGTTCCGGCAACAGCGGTAGTCACAGCTTTTTGTAAATATTTTTTCTGCCCTTTGGCAACATGATCTTTTTGCCCATGCCCCATTTCATGTCCAACGATAGCGGCAATCTCGTCCTCGTTAGTAATTTTTTCAAAAGTGCCAGCGTTGACCATCATTACATGACCCATTGAACAGGCAGCGTTAACAGAATTTTGAGCAGAGACGAAATAAAGATACGGCTTGTCTTTAATTGTCGGATCAATCGCCGCCACACCGCGTGTCAAGTTCGCCATAATCCTATCAAGGGCGGCATTGTATTGATAATTTTCGCTCACACCGTATTTCTGCTGGAAGGCTTGATAAAGTTCCTGGCGACCTTCCTCAGTCGTGTTGTAATGTTTGATGCTCGCGTTAATTTGAGCACTTACCTGCGCGGCTTGAATCCCTATACCTATCAAAGATCCCGCAGCAGACGCCGCCTCGGTCGTGACCGGTGCACCGAACGTCAGCGAAAAACCTAAGCTCGCCGCCGTCACTGTCGCAAAAAATTTTTTCTTTAAGTTCCGAAATTTTAACATGATAATCTTCCGTCACTGAAAATTTATGCCTAGGAACTAGGTATAAGTTTTTAGTAACGGTCTTCGCCTCCTTTTAAATTTTTTAACTCGACACAGGTTATTTTTACTGTTTGAAGCCCTCCATGAAAAAATTTTCCTACATGATAGCAAAGCAACTCGTAATTCGCAATGCGTAATGCGCAATGAAATTCTTAAAATAGCGATTGACTTATCAAAAGTTGAACGCTAATATTTTTTGCATGAAGACGATAAAATTTTTTTTGATAATCACGGCGGCAATCGCGGGATTTTTTTTGAGCTTGATGAATGGTTCGGTTGAAATTTCTTCCGCGCAAATTTTCGCAGATTTATTCGGCATCGGGGAATTCGCGGACGAAACTAAACGTCAGATTTTAGAAAATATTCGTTTACCGCGAACAATCGTAGCGTTGCTCGTGGGGGTGAATCTGTCATTGTCCGGAGCGATTTTGCAAGCCGTGATGAAAAATCCGCTTGCCGATCCGCACATAATCGGCATATCATCGGGCGCAGGCTTGTTCGGAATTTTTGTCATGATGATTTTCGGGGACGCGGGCGCACTGGTGACACCTGCGGCATTTATCGGAGCAATGTTGGCGGCGGCATTGATTTATCTTTTGGCGTGGAAAGACGGAATTCGCCCAATACGCGTGATTTTAGCCGGCGTGGCAGTCAGCGCATTTTTAGGCGCGGGAATTTCTGCACTGTTAATTTTTTATAGCGAGAAAGTTCACGGCGCATTGTTGTGGATGGTCGGCGGCTTATCGGCGCGCAGTTGGCAACACGTGGAAATTTTATTGCCGTATTCAATCGCAGGAACAATCGCAACTTTTTTGGCGGCGCGACATTTGAACATTTTACAACTCGGCGACGAAGTGGCAACCGGTTTAGGACTGCGCGTAAATCTCGTTAGAACAATTTTAACGGCGATTGCGGCACTTTTGGCGGCGTCAGCGGTGTGTGTAGTCGGCTTATTGGGGTTTGTCGGATTAATCGTTCCACATACAGCACGATTAATTCTCGGCTCGGACTACAAAATTTTATTGCCAGGCGCGGCGTTTTTAGGGGCGGCAGTCGTGACGATAAGCGACACATTTGCCCGAACGATTTTTGCGCCGACAGAATTGCCAGTGGGAATTTTAATGGCGATGTTGGGTGCACCATTTTTCCTATATCTGCTAAGGAAAGAATTGTGAATCTTAAAATACAAAAAAGAATCAATGCCCCTTCGGCGGAGCGTCGGGGGGTTTTTCGTTGACCGCGTAGAAAACTCTTGCTAAAATTATATTGGAGGCGATAAAAATGCTAACTACAGAAAAAATAACAAAGACGATAGGCAAAATTGCGCAGAAGTACGGAATAAAAAGAGTAAAATTATTTGGTTCGCGAGCAACTAATCATTATCGAGAAGATAGCGATGTAGATTTAATAATAGAATTTGAAACGAACGTAGTATCATTGTTCGCTTTAGGTAGCTTGATGAATGAATTGGAAGAAAAATTCGGAGTGAGCGTAGATATTATTCACGGACCGCTAAAAAAAGATAGTATGCTGGAAATAGAAAAGGAGATAGAAATATATGTAGCATAGGGAGCGAATTGCGTTGGAAAAAATCTGCGCGGAGATAGACTTAGCATTAAAATTCATAGAAAATATGACAGAAGAAGTATTTTTATCAGATGAGAGAACAAAAAGAGCGGTAGGAATGACGGCAATAAATATCGGAGAGCTAACAAAGCATTTAACAATGGAATTTAGGGAAAAAAATCCGC
>CAJONF010000002.1 GCA_905236665.1 uncultured Selenomonadaceae bacterium
CGCGACGCTCGGCACAATGTATATCGCTCGCGGCTTTGCAATGCTCCATTCAAGCGGCGCGACTTATTCAAACATTCTCGGTCATGACGCGTTGGGCAACGTCGGCTTTACATTTTTTGGCGGACGAATTGCGGGTATTCCCGTCGGCGCGATTATTCTTGCTGTAATTGCAATCATTGCGGCTATCCTGCTTAAAAGAACTGTCTTTGGCTGGCATATCTTCGCTATCGGCGGCAATGAGAAGGCGGCTAAACTTTCCGGCGTTAAAACCGACAACGTAAAAATTTTGGTCTACGTTTTCTCGGCAATTTGCGCGACTATCGTCGGACTTATCACGACGGCGCAGTTGGAAGCGGCGCACCCCGCCAGCGGTGAAACTTGGGAAATGAACGCAATCGCGGCGGCAGTTTTGGGCGGCACATCTATGGCGGGCGGTATCGGCACAATCGGCGGCACGATTATCGGCGCATTTGTTATCGGCGTCATCAGCGACGGTATGGTTATGTGCGGCGTCTCCGAATTCTGGCAAATGGTTATCAAAGGTCTTGTCATTATCCTCGCTGTTATCATCGACCAGTTCCAGCGCAATATGGAAGCTAAAATGGCTCTACAGGCTCGTAACGAATCTAAATGAGGTGTTCACATGAAAAAACGTGGAATTTTAAATGCACAGCTTGCGGGATATATCGCGGCTCTCGGTCACAAAGATTTATTTATGATTGGTGATGCCGGTATGCCCATTCCTAAAGGCGTCCCGATTGTCGATTTAATTTTAACGGCGGGCGTCCCCACTTTTAAACAGACACTCGACGCGCTACTTGATGAGGCGGCTGTTGAAGGTTATATCCTTGCTGATGAAATTATCGAACACAATCCGACGCTTTACGAGTACATAAAAAAATCCCTGCCAAATCTTGAACCGGAATTCATGCCGCACGACGAACTGAAAAAATTTTCGGCGGGCGTGAAGTTCGCCATTCGTACAGGTGAATTCAGCCCTTATCCAAACGTAATTTTGCGGGCTGGCGTCGTATTCTGATAAAGGAAAAAGTTGGTCGGCGGAGAAAATTTCCGTTGACCAATTTTTTTTATGGAGGTATTGATATGAAAATTGCAGTTATCGGTTCTACAAACATTGATGTTGTTTCTTACATTGATAAAATTCCGGCGGGCGGCGAAACTCGCGCGGCTCAAAATTTCCACACGGCGCACGGCGGCAAAGGTGCTAATCAAGCTGTGGCGGCGGCAAAACTCGGCGCAGATGTTTTAATGGTTACTGCCGTGGGCGATGATATGTTCGGAAAAGGCGCGCTGGAAAATTTTAAACGCAACAACATGGATACCAGCCGCGTCAATGTCGTCGAAGGCGTTGCGACAGGCGTAGCTACAATTATCGTTGAGGCTTCGGGGCAAAATCGCATTCTGCTTTACAAAGGCGCAAATGATAAACTCACGCCCGAATTGCTCGCCCAGGCTGAAGACGATTTAAAAAATTGCGGCTTGATTGTCCTGCAACTTGAAATTCCGCTCGAAACGGTTTACGCCGCGATTGACTTTGCCAACGAAAATAAAATTCCCATTCTGCTCAACCCCGCGCCCGCCGTCAAAGAACTTTCAATCGAAATGGCGTGCAAATGTGATTTCTTCGTTCCGAACGAAACGGAGCTTGGAATTTTAACTGATATGCCCGTCGGCTCGCGTGAGGAAGTCAAAGCGGCGGCGGCGTCTCTTCTGGCTAAAGGTTTGAAAAATATTATCGTGACTTTAGGTTCCAAGGGCGCATTGTGGCTCGCGAATGACATTGAAGAATACGTCCCGACTAGAAAAGTGCAAGCTGTTGATTCAACCGGCGCGGGCGATTCTTTTATCGGTTGCTTTGTCGAACACTACACAGAGTCCGGCGATATACTAGCCTCAATTAAACGCGCCTCACAGTATGCAACTTTAAGCGTCACCAAAAAAGGCACTCAGGATTCCTACGCGACTGCCGATGAGTTTGAAAAATTTTTCAGCGCGTAAAATTTTTGAAGATTTTTTCCGCGATTTTTTCTTCCCAAATATAGTTTTTGCTGAACTGTCCAAAACTTCGCGGGTCAGCGTCTTCCTCAATCGCTGTGCCATTCATCATGTAAATTAAGCCACTTTTACTGGAGGGTATAAAAAAAACGCCGGAAATCATACCGAACGCCGCGCCCGTGTGTCCGATTAAATTTATTTCACGCGTTTTGCAAAGGCGAGCTGCGCTTTTTCCGTCGACAAAATAAGTTCCCAAGCCATAATTTAGAATCACACCGCCATAAGGACGACCATTTTTAGAATTGTAAACCCAATTAGGTTTAAACAGCATATTTAAAGATTCGGGCTTTAAAATTTTTCTGCCGCGATAATTTCCGCAGTTCATCATCATTTCCAGTGCGTGGGCAAGTTCTTCAAATGAAATTCGCAAGCCGCCTTGTGGAGAAAAAATCGTCGCGTTAGTGCCAATTTGATAATTTTTTAAATCGTAAACGCCCTGAAAATTTTCTGCATAGGGATTTTGCAAACGAACTGTATCTTTTGGCGGCTGAATTCCGTTAAAATCATCTACTTTGCCGAACCACGCGCCGTGCTCATTCCAAATGCCCTGCGGATTTTTTTTCTGATAAATTGTTCCTAAAAATTTGAATTCACACGGATTAAAATTCCCCGGCAGATAATCAGCTTTAATGTTGAGTTGCTCAAAAAGATTTTCCTTTTGATACAAATCGAAACGCTTATTTGTCACGGATTCAATTATCGTGCCTAAGAGTCCGTAATTCAGATTGCTGTAAGTAAAATATTCACCGATTTTTTCTTCGGGCGGCGCGAAATGATCTCCATTCTCCCAAAATTTTCCACTCGGCGAAAAAAATTCTTTGACGCTGAAATTTGGCGGTATACTGTAAATTTTTCCGTCGCGAATTGATGACAAGTGGCTTGCCAACATTCGCACGGTTATTTTTTTTTGCGGGCAAGCGGGATTTCTCAACGGGAAATTCAGATATTTTCCTGCGTCCTCGTCCAAAAAAATTTTTCCCTGCTCAACCAGTTGCATGACGGTAAAAATCGTGAACATTTTCGAGACCGACGCCACCCGAAATCGCGTATCGCGAGTGACAGGCTTTGACAGTTTTATATTACGCTTGCCCAAAAATTTTGAGTAAATTTCCCTGCCGTCTTTGTAAACAATGACGCCGAGACCAGGAACTTTAATTCCGTCGTCGCCAATCATTTCAGAAAGTTTTTCGTCTAAATTCATTTCAGATTTTCTCCATTTAGCTTGACAATTACCTTTTCAGGTTGTTATCATAACAAAAATTTTTAGCGAAAGGAAGTGACGCCTTTGGAAGGTTTTAATATTTCGGAGATAAACGATAAAATTTTTTCGCGGATCGCCGGAAAATCTTACAAGGTTAATTGTCCGATA
>CAJONF010000003.1 GCA_905236665.1 uncultured Selenomonadaceae bacterium
AGATTATAAAGACGCGGCAAAACTTCGCCGTTTCACCACCGAGCGTGGAAAAATTCTTCCGCGCCGCATTTCGGGCAACTGCGCCAAACATCAGCGTCAAGTGACAATCGCCATCAAACGCGCCCGCAACATTGCGCTTTTGCCGTTCACCGCAGACTAAAAATAATGAGGAATTAGGAATAAAATCTTTTCCCAATTCCTCATTTTGATTTATGGAGAAAAAAATATGCGCGATAAATTTTTTCTGCCGATAACGCTTTTAGTGTGCGGCATTATTTTTTTCTGCTGGTATAATTTTTTTTACGAGACGACGCAAAGGGAAATTGCAAGCATAGAAATGGAAACGCGGCGGCTGCGCGAAGTCGAACGAGAAATTTTAGAGCTTAAAGCGCGTTACGAAAATTTAACGGCGTTAGTAGAGTTAAAAGAACAGCAACTTGACGCGGCGCGAAATTTTTTGCCGTCAACGCTTGAACAAGATAAATTTATCGACGTGCTTTATCGGTCGGCGGAACTTTGTGGGGTGCAGTTAATGTCTGTGCAGACCGGCGAAGAAATTTCCGCGCAAGAAGTTCAAACGCAAATCGTCACCGTGAAACTTGAGACGGATTATATTTCGTTGCTGAATTTTATTCGAGAAAGTTTGGACGGCGGACGATTGGTGAGCTTAGAAAAATTTTCTGTGAACAGCGCGGGCGATAAAATCCTTTCGTGCGAACTGAACTTTAAAATTTTTGCCGAATCCTTGCCAAAAAAACAATCTTAAATATCTTCGCCCCGATAGCGTGCAACTGAAGAGCAATCTTTATCGCCGCGACCGGATAGCGTGATGACGATAATTTTATCTTTATCCATGTTCGGTGCAATTTTCATAACGTGAGCGACCGCGTGTGCTGATTCAATCGCGGGAATAATTCCCTCTGTGCGCGAAAGATATTCAAAGGCGTCAACAGCCTCAGCGTCGGTAACAGGAACGTATTCCGCCCGTCCGATGTCGTGGAGCCAAGCGTGTTCGGGACCTATGCCGGGATAATCCAGCCCCGCAGATATAGAATAGACCGGCGCAATTTGACCGTATTTATCTTGACAAAAATAAGACTTCATGCCGTGAAAAATTCCCGTGCGTCCTGTAGCTATCGTCGCGGCAGTTTCAAAGGTATTCACGCCACGACCAGCCGCCTCGCAACCGATAAGCCGAACGCTTTTATCGTCAATGAAATTATAAAACGTGCCGATTGAATTTGAACCGCCGCCACAACACGCAACCACAGCATCGGGCAATCTCCCTTCCAATTCAAACAGCTGGCTTTTAATTTCTTTTGAGATAACAGCTTGAAAATCGCGAACGATTGTCGGGAAAGGGTGCGGACCCATAACCGAACCTAAGCAGTAATGCGTATCGGCAATTCTGTTTGTCCACTCGCGAAAAGTTTCGCTCACGGCGTCTTTAAGTGTACCAGTGCCGCTCTTTACGGCGATAACATCTGCGCCCAAAAGTTTCATGCGATAAACGTTCAAAGCCTGTCGACGGGTATCTTCCTCGCCCATAAAAATTACGCAATCCATATTCATCAGCGCGGCGGCAGTTGCTGTTGCTACACCATGTTGACCTGCGCCCGTTTCAGCAATTAAACGCGTCTTGCCCATTTTTTTTGCCAACAACGCTTGACCGAGCACATTATTAATTTTGTGTGAGCCGGTGTGATTCAAATCTTCGCGCTTGAGATAAATTTTTGCACCGCCCAAATCGTCCGTCATTTTTTTTGCAAAGTACAAAAGCGACGGTCGCCCCGCGTAATTTTTAAACAGCTCGTCCAGTTCGCGGTTAAAATTTTCGTCGTCCTTAAAGCGATTGTACGCCTCCTCCAATTCGATAACCGCGTTCATCAGCGTTTCGGGAATGTATTGCCCGCCGTAAATGCCAAAGCGTCCGTGTTGATTCGTCATAAATTTTTCCTCCGCACAACCTCCGCGAAAGTTGCCATCTTTTTAAAATCTTTTTTGCCGTCAGTCTCAATGCCACTGCTCACATCAACTGCGAACGGGTGCAAAAGTTCAATCGCCTCACCGACATTTTCGGGAGTAAGTCCGCCCGCCAAAAAATATTCCCGCTGAAAATTTTTTATCAGCGTCCAATCAAAAACTTTACCGTCACCCGCGCCCGCGTCAATCAAAATAAAATCTGCAAGACTTTCTTTCAACTCTTCAACTTTAAAAGCTTTGATGATCTTTTTGTCCGTGAGCCCGCGCAGATTTTTAATATAATCGTCGTCCTCGTCGCCATGCAGTTGCACCGCGTCAATTATTCCCGCGTTCAAAAGTTCAGCGACTGTTGAAAATTTTTCGTTTACAAAGACGCCGACTGCACAAATTTTTTTATCGAGTTCAGCGCGAAGTTTTTCAGCTTGCATGGGCGTGACATATCGTTTGCTTTTTGGCGCGAAAATAAATCCGATATATTCGGGCAAAATTTCGTTGGCAAAAAAAATGTCATCAAGCGTCCTAAGTCCGCAAAATTTCATCTTTGTCATAATTCGAGTCTCCGCTTGCCGTTTTGTTCTATAATTATTTTTGAATAGCCTTGAAGCAGTCGCCTTTCGTTTTCTCGGGGTTTTTGAAAGGCACTTGTCCGATTCTGCTTTTGGCTATAATTTTTTTGTCATTGTTTACGGTGTCTTTAACTCCGCAATTTTAGATTTTTTATTGGAAGCTCTCATTAAAATTTCACCGATTAACACGGCGTCTGCGCCCAGCTCGCGGATTTTTTTTATATCATCAGCAGATTTTACGCCGCTTTCAGACACAAAAATAATTTCGGGCGGAACGAGTGCCCGAAGTTTTTTTGCGTTGTCCATATCTATAGAAAAATCTTTCAAGTTGCGGTTGTTCACGCCGATAATCCGCGCCCCGCAATTAATCGCCCGACAGATTTCCTGCTCATCATGAGCCTCAACTAATGCTGATAAGCCCAGCTCGTCGCAGATTGAAATAAAATTTTTCAGCTTAACATCGTCGAGAATCGCGCAGATTAACAGCACAGCACTTGCCCCCAAAACTTTTGCTTGATAAATCATATATTCATCAATGACAAAATCTTTTCTGAGACAAGGGATTGACACCTGCGCCGAAATTTCCGCCAAAAATTTATCGTCGCCCAAAAAAAATTCCGGCTCCGTCAAAACAGATATCGCGTCCGCGCCCGCCGATTCGTATTCCTGCGCTATATCAAGGTACGGAAAATTTTCTGCGATTAATCCTTTTGACGGCGAGGCTTTTTTACATTCGCATATAAACGATAAGCTCGGCTTTTTCAACGCGACTTCAAACGGGAAATTTTTTTTCGGCAAAGACAATGCCCGCCGCTTGAGTTCGTCGAGAGAAATCTTTTCTTTGTAACGTATGACGCGCAATTTTGTTCGTTCAGCGATTTTATCAAGGATTGTCATGACTGCGACGCCTCAACAAATTTTTCTAGCGTAGCAAGTGCTTTGCCGCTGTCGATAAGTTCAGCTGCGAGATTTACACCAGCTTTAAAGCTATCTGCCTTACCGCCAATATAAAGAGCCGCGCCCGCGTTCAAAAGGACAGCGTTGCGTTTATGTCCACGTTCACCGCGCAGAATAGCACGAGTTATCGCGGCATTTTCAGCAGGATCACCGCCGCGCAAATCGTCTTTAGTGCAACGTTCAAAGCCGAAATCTTCGGGAGCAATAACAAAATTTTTAATCCAGCCGTCGTTAATTTCGCAAATCGAAGTCGGCGAACTCAAAGAAATTTCGTCGAGCTTATCTCTCCCGTAAACAACCATGCCGCGCTTAACGCCGAGATTTATCAAAACCTGTGCAAGTGGTGTAATGAGATATTCCGCATAAACACCAAGAATTTGCCGCGAAGGTTTGCCGGGATTGGTGAGAGGACCGAGGATATTAAACACCGTCCTAAAACCAAGTTCACGGCGAATCGCGCCGACGTATTTCATCGAACTATGATATTTCTGCGCGAAGAAAAAACATATGCCGACATCGCGCAAAAGTTCAATGCATTTTTCAGGCGATTGATTTATGTTGACGCCGAGAGCTTCCAAGCAATCAGCCGCGCCACATTTAGAAGACGCCGCCCTGTTACCATGTTTGGCAACTTTCATTCCCCCCGCCGCCGCTATAATCGCCGAGGTTGTCGAAATATTAAAGCTGTGGGAATTATCGCCACCCGTACCGACAATCTCGAAAATATCCATGCCAGTATCGACTTTGGTAGCGTGAGATCTCATCGCCGCCGCGCAACCTGCAATTTCATCTGTAGTTTCTGCGCCCGCGCTTTTCGTAGACAGCGCAGATAAAAACGCCGCATTTTGTGTTGGGGAAGTTTCGCCGCTCATTATTTCGTTCATCACGGCAAATGCTTCGTTGTAAGTTAAATCCTCCTTGTTCACGATTTTAACGATAGCTTCTTTAATCATCTTTGAAACTCCTTTGAAACTTTACTGCTGTAAAACTTTAATCCTCACCGATAATTCTAACTTCAGGTGTAAGCATGACGCCATGAGCCTCGCAGACTCGCCGCTTGACTTCTTCAATTAAATTCAAAACGTCTTCAGCTGTCGCGCCGCCCGTATTCACCACAAAGCCTGCGTGTTTTTCTGAAACCATAGCCCCGCCGATTTTTAATCCTTTCAAGCCGGTTTTATCAATCAGCGTGCCGGCGAAATGTCCTTTTGGTCGCTTAAAGGTTGAACCTGCACTGGGCATATCAAGCGGCTGTTTACTTTCGCGCCGCTGTGTGAAATCCGCCATTTTATTTCTTATCTCGTCGAATGTGCCGCGCTGAAGAATCAATTCCACTTCGCAAATTGCGCAACCGTTTTCTTGAAAAATGCTGTGCCGATAGCCCAAATGCAAACTCGCACCGCTGAACTCTACAAAATCTCCGTCGCGGTTTACAGCTTTGACACTGGCAACGGTATTTTTCATTTCGCCATCATATGCGCCTGCGTTCATAAAAATTGCGCCGCCGATACTGCCAGGGATACCAACAGCAAATTCCATGCCCGTTAAACCGTTTTCCGCCGCAAAATACGACACGTCTTTTAATTTCGCACCCGCGCACACCGTGAGCCGCTGACCATCGCAACGCATATCTCCGAAAAATTTTTCTGTGAACTTAACCACGACGCCGCGAATCCCTTTATCGCGAACCAAAACATTTGAGCCATTACCCAAAACGACACATGGTAATTTAAATTCGTTGACAAGCTTAAAAATTTTTGAAACGTCCGCCGCGCTTGACGGGAAAATCAAAACGTCCGCCGCCCCGCCGATTTTAAATGTCGTATAATTTTTCATCGGCGCGTTAAAAATAAATTGTTCCGCCCGCAAAAATTCCGCGAGCCTAAATTTAAAGGATTCTTCCCAATCCTTCATTACTAATTCCTCATTTCATTGCGCATTATGCATTAACTACTGCTCCGGTTGAAGCAGAAGTTGTAAGCTTAGCGTAGCGGGCAAGGTAGCCGGTTTTGATTTTGGGTTCAGGCTTTGTCCAGGCGGCGCGGCGTTTGGCAAGTTCATCGTCGCTGACTTCGAGTTCAAGCTTGCGGTTGGGAATATCGATAAAAATTTGGTCGCCGTCTTTAATCAGCGCAATGGGTCCGCCTTCCATAGCTTCGGGGGAAATGTGACCAATGCACGCGCCCTGGCTGGCTCCGCTAAAACGCCCGTCCGTTATCAAGCCAACCTTTAAGCCCGCACCCGTGATAGCCGCCGTGGGATTCAACATTTCCTGCATACCGGGACCGCCTTTGGGACCTTCATAGCGAATGACAACAACATCACCGTCATGAATTTTGCCTCCCATAATCGCGTTGATAGCCGTCTCTTCCGAATCAAAACATTTTGCCGCGCCCTTGTAAACAAGCATATCCTCGCTGACAGCCGACGCCTTGACAACTGCATAATCGGGGCAAAGGTTGCCTTTTAAAATCGCAATACCGCCCGTGGTACGATAGGGATTGTCCACGGTGTGAATAACGTCCGCCCGCTGAATTTGAGCATTTTTAATCCGTTCGCCGAGCGTGCCGGTAACTGTGAGCGCGTCTAGGTGCAAAAGATTTTTCTTGGAAAGTTCATGCATTACAGCGTTAATGCCGCCCGCTTCGTCAAGGTCTTGCATATGATGCTTGCCAGCGGGACTGAGCTTTGTGATATATGGCGTGCGTGCAGAAATTTCATCAAAGAGAGTCGCCGGAATTTTTATTCCGCATTCGTTGGCAATCGCCGTCAAATGCAAAACCGTATTCGACGAGCCGCCAATACCCATATCAACAGTTATTGCGTTCTCGAAAGCTTTAAGCGTCAAAATATCTCGCGGGCAAATATTTTTCTCCAAAAGTTCCATAATGACTTTGCCGGCGCGTTTAGCCAAAATAAATCTGTCGCCGGTATATGCCGCGGGAATTGTGCCATTGCCGGGCAAAGCCATACCGAGAGCTTCCGATAAACAGTTCATAGTATTAGCTGTGAACAATCCCGCACATGAACCGCAACTGGGACAAGCGTGCGCCTCAAGATCTGCCATTTCTTCAGCTGACATTTTACCCGCCGCAAATTTGCCTGCCGCTTCAAACGCTTGACTGACGCTGATATCTCTGCCGTGAAAACGACCTGCAAGCATTGGTCCGCCGCTTACGATTATAGACGGGATATTTAATCTTGCCGCCGCCATTAACATACCAGGTACGACTTTATCGCAGTTCGGGATTAAAATCAGCGCGTCAAATCCGCTTGCCATTGTCACCGCCTCGATTGAGTCGGCAATAAGTTCGCGGCTCGCCAATGAATATTTCATGCCCGTATGACCCATTGCAATGCCGTCACACACGCCGATAGCGGGAAATTCAATCGGAGTTCCGCCAGCTGCCGCCACGCCCAATTTTACAGCCTCCGTTATAGATTTTAAATGAATATGCCCAGGGATTATCTCGTTGAAAGAGTTGCAAACGCCGATAAGCGGTCTAGAAAGTTCATCTGCGCCCAATCCGTTTGCGTGAAATAAACTTCTGTGTGCACAACGCGTCGCACCTCTTTTAACTATGTCACTTCTCATTTAAATTGCCCTCCTTAAAAAATCTTTGAAAAGATTTTACCGCATTTATCGACGCTATGCAATGAAAAATTTTGGGTTGAAGTTTTTATCCCGCTGAATTATAATGAAAAAAATTTTTCGATAGGAAAATATGTACAGGAGGTAAATCTTAATGCTCACGATTGAAAAACTTCAAGGATACGGCGTTAATACAAAAGAAGGACTAGCGCGTTGCATGGGCATGGAAAAATTTTATTTCCGTATGCTGGGCATGGGACTCAAAAATGATTCGTTTGAAAAACTCGGCAAAGCACTGCAAGAAAATAATTTAGAAGAAGCATTTGAACAGGCGCACGCGCTTAAAGGCGTCGTCGGAAATTTGGCACTCACCCCGATTTACGATCCGCTTGCCGAAATGACCGAAATGCTCCGTGCAAAAAAAGACGCCGATTACGTGGCGATGTATGCGCCGATTAAAGAGATTCGCGATAAATTAGTTGCTGAATTATAAAGGGAGTGATTTTTACGAAACGTGAGATAAATCCGTTCGATTACGCAGGAGATATCATAAAAGCTCTGCCGCGTGGCATTTTGCTGGCAAGTGAGGCTGAAGATTGCGTAAATGCTATGACAATCGGCTGGGGGACAATCGGAATTGAATGGGGCGTGCCGATTTTTGCTGCTTACGTCCGCACAAATCGTTTCACTTATGACCTTTTGGAACGCACTGGCGAATTTACAGTTTGTGTACCCTATGGCGAAAAATTTTCTAAAGAAGTAACAAAGGCTATTGGCATTTGCGGCAGTAAATCCGGTCGCGATGTAGATAAGCTTGCTCAAGCCGGCGTTCACACCATGGAAGCTGAAATTGTTCGCCCGCCCGCGATTAAAGAATTTCCGCTAACTTTGGAATGTCGCGTCGTGTTCAGCCAACTTCAACCGATTAAAGAAATTTCGCCGCGCTTTGGAAAGTTTTATGTCCCGAATACTGCGCACTCCGAACCGCACGTTGCTTATTATGGCGAAATCCTCAAGGCGTACATTATCGAAGATGAATAAATTTTATAATACGCGCCGTAAGACCCCGCACTTTAGGGCGGGGGATATACGGGAAGTTACGCCTTTGGAGACTATGTAAGACGCATTGCGCAACAGTCGTTGA
>CAJONF010000004.1 GCA_905236665.1 uncultured Selenomonadaceae bacterium
AGCTCTTGATTTGGCACCGTGTCTTTATCAAATAACACGTCGCCGCTTTCCAGTATGGTTATAGGAACAACATTTGGGCGAGTATCCTGCTTAGCAGTCGACGATTGCGGCAAGCTCACCGGCAGGGTATTTGTCTGCACCATATAAATCGTGCTGATCATGAAGAACACCAGCAAAAAAAGCATTATGTCAATCATCGGAATAATCATAACCAGCGGTTGAGTTTTCTCTCGGAAATCTCGACGTTTCATAAAAAAAGTCCTTTCGGTTCTTCAGATTCATCTGCTTTTGGCAATTCCGATTTATTTGACAATCCGGCAAGCACAATGTTTACAGCCTTATCGAGCTTAGTTAAATTTTCGTCAAGCTTTTGTGCAAAGTAAGTATGAACAATCAACGCGAAGATTGACACACAAAGACCAGTTGCCGTTGCTATTAAAGCCTCGCCGATACCGCCTGTTATCGCAAGCGGCTGACCCGCCTGAATGCTAAAGATATTGAATGATTCAATCATACCCGAAATCGTTCCCAAAAGTCCGAGCAAAGGCGCAAGCGTCACAATCATAGAAAGATAATTCAGCCGTGCGCGAAGTTTCATTGCCTCTTCGTCATAAGCAATATTCAAAGCCAATTCGACACTTTCGCCCGCGACAGCCGCTTTAACTCCTGCTGCCGCCACGAGACCGACACTTGAATTTTCCTGACTACACAGACTTAAAATTTCTTCAGATCGCCGTCTCGTGAACCAATCCTTTAGCGTAGATAAAAAATGTTCACCACCATGAGATGCGTAGCTGTAGAATCTAAAACGCTCAATACCGATTGCGGCAACTGCGATCGAACTAATTAAAAGCAGATACATTACCGGTCCGCCTTTAGTAAAAATTTCCATAATTTCCAAAGAAAATCGCTCCCATTAGCAAAGAAAATCAATATCACTTGCGGATTATAGCACGGCATATCTAAAAAAGCAAGTCTACCATTACTCCGTCAATCATCTCCAATAACATTCAAGATTTATCTTTTAAACGAATTTTTTCAGAATGGATTCGGCGAATCATCGAACGTGATATTTTTGTCCTAGTTAGTTAAAATTTCTTTGTCAAGTGTCTGTGTTTCTATATTTTTTAGCTTCTCATTAGCGACCAAATTTCCACGGGTTCTGCGACGGGGATTTTTATAATTTGTTGAGCGTGCGGTGCAGAAAAAATTTCTTGTTCGTTGGCATCGTGCATTGAAGTTATAATCTGCGAAAAAGTTTTTCCATGCGGCTGAAGAAATTCCACGCGTTGTCCGATTCCAAATTTGCCGCGCTGTTCAATCGTCGCTGTCATCGTTTGCAAATCAAAAGCTCGAACAATTCCCAAAAAATTAGCCGAACGGCTCGGCTTTGATGTTGAATAAATTTCTGTCGGCTTATCGTCACCTAAAAAAAATCCCGCAGTATAGGGGCGATGCGCAATTTTGTCTAGTTCTTCAAGCCACTCGCCGCGGATTTTAAAATTGTCGGGGTTGTCGAAGTAAGAATCAATCGCCGCCCGATAAACTTTGACGACGCCCGCCACGTAATTAATACTTTTCATGCGCCCTTCGATTTTCAGCGACGCGACGCCGCTTTGAATAACTTTATCGATTTGCGGGAGCAAGCATAAATCTTTAGAGTTCATGACGTAGGAGCCGCGCTCATTTTCAGCAACAGGGAAAAATTCGCCGGCTCGCGTCTCTTCGACCAGATGATATTTCCAGCGGCAAGAGTGAGTACACGCGCCTTGATTGGCATCGCGACCGGTCAAAAATTTTGACAGCCAGCAACGGCCGGAATAGGAAATGCACATTGCGCCATGAACAAAAATTTCCAGCTCCGCCGCGCAGTTTGCTTTAATGGCTAAAATTTCTGCGCGGGTCAATTCGCGGGCAAGGACAATTCGAGTAGCTCCCAGTTCGCAAAAAAATTTAGCCGCCCGCCAATTTGTAACGTTGGCTTGCGTGCTTATATGTATTTTTAAATTTGTAAGTTCACGCGCCAAAGTCAGCACGCCCAAATCGGAAACTAAAATTGCGTCAACGCCTGCGCTGTCTAAAGATTTCAGATAATCTGCCAGCGCGTCAAGGTCGGCATTGTGCGCGAAGATATTCACCGCCGCATAAATTTTTTTGTTAAGCGCATGAGTAAATTCGACGGCTTGAAGAATTTCTTCGCGGCTAAAGTTATCTCCGAATGCACGCAGGCTGAAATTTTTTCCGCCGAAATAAACGGCGTCTGCTCCGTAAGTCAGCGCGGCTTGCAATTTTTCAAAATTTCCCGCCGGTGCAAGCAGTTCAGGTTTAACGATATTGATTGACAAGATTTAAATGCTCCTCGTAAGTGAACGCGTAGTGATTATGCCCGCGCCGGTCAGCGACAAAATAAAGATAATCTGTATCGGCGGGGTTCAGAATAGCTTCAATCGACGCCATGCCGGGGTTGGCAATCGGTCCGGGCGGCAAGCCCGTATGTTGATAGGTATTGTACGGCGAATCAATTTCCGTATCTTTGATTGTAACGTCTTCTTTGGGCGTATCCATCAAATATTGCAACGTGGCATCGGTTTGTAGCGGCATATTCAATTTGAGCCGCTTTAAAAAAACCTGTGCGACAATCGGGCGGTCTTCGGGGAAACGAACTTCGCGTTCAACCAAAGATGCCAGCGTTATTAAATCGTAAATCGACAAGCCCATTTTCTCAGCTTGAACGCGCATTTCCGTGGTTAAGCGTTCGTCAAAGTTGCCAGCCATCAACGTTAAAAGTTCGTCAATATCCATATCGCTTTCAACGGTATAGGTGTCGGGGAAAAGGAAACCTTCCGCCGCAAAGAAAACATTTTTGCGTTTACGCATATAGTCATAGGGCGCGAAATCTGCCGCTACCTTTAAAAAGTCGTCCTTGTCAGCCAGGTCAAGATTGTACAGCCGTTCGGAAATTTCTTTTACGCCAAAACCTTCCGGAATTGTGAACTTAATCATTTTCTTTTCGCCCGTCAAAAGTTTTGCGAAGACATCATCGTCGCTCATGTTGACGGCAAAAGTATAGGAGCCTGGTCGCAATTTATCATCATAGCCGCGCAGACGTGCCAGAATTCTAAATTTTAAGCTACTGTCGATAACGCCCTTTTCAGCCAGCCGGTCGGCAATTTCGGCAGTGGAAAGACCTTCGCGAATTTTTATTTGCACGCGTTTTTCTTCTGTCTGAACAATTTCATTTTCAACGACTGTAGGCTTTTGCACGTGGACAACTGAAGGATCAGCAAAAATTAAAACCATGCCGATAACGCCAACGCAAAAGATAACTGCGCCCGCAATGCCCGCCACAAATCGCCAGGAAATTTCGTCAAGCAAGTCATTGATATAAACATTAACCTTGTCCACGAAAGAATTTTTTTTGCCGGTTCGCCGCGAAGGAATTTTTATCAGCTTGGTGTCGTTATTTGAAAATTTTTTATCGTCGGGCGAGTTACTCATTCTTCTTCATCCAAAAGTTTTTCATAAGCCTCCTGCACCTTTTCAAACTCTTCGTCCGTCGGCTCAATATATTCTTCTTCGCCGTCTGCATTGACAACGATTTTAGCAATGATAACGTCGTCGTCCTCGCAACCGCAATTGCAACCTTCGCCGTGTTCATGTTCATCTTTAACTTCGACAAGGAGCGCGAAATTTTCACCGTCCACGGGGATAATCATCTCTTCAGAATAATAAAAGACGTTGCCCTCCGTGTCGGTCATCTCAACTAAAAAATCGTCGTCTAAAATTTCTTCATTATGTTTAGCCATTTAATATACTCCTTTCGTGCTGTCCAAATATCCCTGCAGAATGTAGACAGCCGCCATTTTATCGATAACTTTTTTACGTTTGGTACGGCTCACGTTCGCGGCGATTAAATTTTTTGTAGCCGCCACGGTGCTAAGGCGTTCGTCCCAAAAAATTTGATTGACTTGTGGGAATGCCGCGCTAAGTTTTTCCGCAAATTTTTTTACCAATTCGCAACGCGTGCCCTCGGTGCCGTCCATATTTTTTGGAAAGCCGATAACAAAAGTTTTTACCTCGAATTGTTCGACAAGTTCGCCGAGCCTTTTTAAATCGTCTTTGTTAGACGTGCGGCGAATAGTTTCGACGCCCTGCGCGGTAATTCCCAGCAAATCGCTTGCGGCGATGCCAATGGTTTTGTCGCCGATATCCAGAGCCAACGCCCTCACAATTTACCCTCCAATTTATCAAGGTAAGTGCGAACCAATTCTTCCAAAAGTTCGTCGCGTTCCACCTTGCGAATTTGGCTACGTGCATCAAGATAGCTAGTCACATAGGCAGGGTCGCCGCTCAACAGGTAACCTACCAGCTGATGAACGGGATTATAGCCTTTTTCAGTCATGGCTCTATATGCGTTCTTGATAACTCTTTGTGCGCGATTCTCTTCGACGCCAAAGCTAAACATTCTGGTTTCGTCACTGACCATTCTTGCTTCGTCGCTCATCTAATCACTCCTCTACCAACATTTATTCCGGCATTGTACAACATAAAGACGCCAGGGACAAGAAAAAAAATTAGGAATTAGGATTTAAAAATCATTCCTCATTCATAATTCCTACTTTTTCTTTGCTTGCCCAAAGAAAAAGTAGCAAAAAGAAAAGGCCCCTCGCAGGGGCGTTAGCGTCCGGTAGCAGTAATTTCCGCGTCCCAGTCAGCGTGGTGTGCCGGCAAAAGGAACATCCCTGTTCCTGTTGCCGGCGACCGCCATCCCTGGCGGTCAAGTTTTCGCGGCGTTTTTTTCATTACGCATTACGCATTAACTCCTAACTCCCCTCTCCTAATTCCTAACTAATTTTAGTTCGGGTCGAAGGTGACGGATTCAAGGATTTTATCGCGCCGCTCCTTTGATTTAGCAAAATAATCGTGAACTGCTTGTCTATCGTGATGTTCAATCGCCGCGATGACATTGCCCAGGATTTGTTGCAGGTCGCGCAGGTGAGTTGAAATTGCGTCGCCATTGGTCATGCAAATATCTGCCCACATATCGGCGTTTGAACTGGCAATGCGCGTTGTGTCTTTAAAGCCGCCGCCGATTAATTTCAAGCAAGAGTCCAAATCGTTGCCCGCGTCGTTTAGCAATGTAACCAGAGCCGCCGCCGTCAAATGCGGAACGTGGCTGATAATTGAGGCGCAACGATCGTGTTTGGCAATGTCAACCGTCAAAAAATTTGCTTCGGTTAAACTTAGAATGCTCATCAATTTTTCGTGAGCCGCAATGGGTGCGCCGGTGTCTTCGACGATAACATAAGCCTTGCCCTTGAAAAGATTTTTATCAGCCGCTTCCACGCCGGATTTTTCGCGACCGGTCATGGGGTGTCCGGCTATGTAAAAAATATCGGGCGGCAGAATTTTTTTCAGCTCCTGCCAAATGAATTGTTTGGTAGAGCCGGCGTCCGTTAAAATCGCGCCGGATTTGATGAATGGCAAAATTTTTTTTACCATGGGAACAATCTGCAGGACGGGCGGGCTTAAAAAAATTATATCTGCATCGCCGACAACTTTTTCTAAATCTGCCGTTGCCAAATCAACCGCGCCGAGTTCCATTGCTCGCCGCATTGATTTTTCTGTGCGACAAAGCCCCGTTATAAAAATTTTATCGCCGAGTTTATCTTTCAAACACAGTCCGAGTGAACCACCGATCAACCCGACGCCGATTATTGCAAGTTTCATATCGTCCGCTCCATAACTTTTGCAATGCCGTCAAGGTTGCTCATTAACTTTTTAAAATCTTTGGGCGTGAGTGATTGGTCGCCGTCCGATAAAGCTTTTTCTGGGTGCGGATGTACTTCGATAATCAAGCCGTCCGCGCCCGCCGCAATAGCCGCTCTTGCCATGGGTGCGACCATTTTCCAACGTCCCGTGCCGTGTGAAGGATCGACGACGATTGGCAAATGTGAAAGTTCTTTTACAGCCGCCACTGCCGACAAGTCAAGAGTATTGCGCGTAAATGTTTCGTAAGTTCTGATTCCGCGTTCGCAGAAAATTACTTGCTCATTGCCGCCGCTCATGATGTATTCTGCCGCGTTTAACCATTCGGAAATTGTTGCAGAGAGTCCGCGCTTTAAAAGAATCGGCTTTGAACATTTGCCTAGAGCTTTTAGCATTTGGAAGTTCTGCATATTCCTTGCTCCAACCTGTAAAATATCGGCATATTTGCAGAAAAGTTCTATATCATCTTTATCAACAATTTCTGTGACGACGCGCAGATCAAATTCATCGGCAACTGTTCGCAAAAGTTTTAAACCTTCCTCGCCGAGTCCTTGGAAGTCGTAGGGAGAAGTTCTAGGTTTAAATGCGCCGCCACGTAAAAATTTCGCGCCGCAATTTTTGACAGCTTGAGCTGCCTCGCGTAGTTGTTCTAAACTTTCAACCGCACACGGTCCCGCCATAACGATAATTTCTTTGCCGCCAATTTTCACGCCGCCCGCGTCAATTATCGTATCTTCGGGGTGAAAGTCGCGGCTGACGAGTTTATATTTCTCTGTTATACGAACAGTTTTATCAACGCCCGCCATCATCTGCAATTCCAGATTAGCGATAATCTTTTTGTCGCCGATAACGCCGACGATTGTTACTTCCTCGCCTTTGGAAAGGTGTGTGCGCAATCCCGACGCCTCAATCTTTTTAATGACTGACGATAAATTTTCTTGCGTGGCACCTGGCTTCATTACTACTATCATAAAAACATTCCTTTCATTTTTGCTACTTAATATCATTTAGCGTGTATAAATTTTCCGTATTAAAAAAAAATCCTGCCGCGCAGGGATTAAATTTAAAAGCGGCACGCTAAGAAAATCATTTTGTTGACGTTGCGTCTTTTGAATGATAAAGTTAGAAAAATTTTAATTACGTTTTCGGAGGTTTTAAATTTTGAGTGACGAAGAAAAAATTTTAACGCCTGCTGAAATTGTCGAGCGCACGACTATAGCCGACGTTTACCGCGCAGATAAACAGCTTGCCGGAATTGTTAAGAAGACGAAACTCATTGCGAGTGATTTTTTTTCGGAAGTGAGCGGCAACGAAGTTTTTCTCAAGCCGGAAAATATGCAACATACGGGCGCATTTAAATTGCGCGGCGCGTATAACAAAATCAGCCACTTGACTGAAGACGAACGGCGGCGCGGAGTTATCACGGCATCTGCCGGCAATCACGCGCAGGGTGTTGCTTTTGCGGCGCAAAAACTCGGCGTCAAAGCTGTTATCTGTATGCCAGCGACAACGCCGATTTTAAAAGTTGAGGCAACCAAAGCTTACGGCGCAGAAGTTGTTTTGCATGGCGACGGATTCGACGATGCTTATCAGCACAGCTTGGAACTTTGCAAGGCGCATGGTTATGTTTATGTTCACCCGTTCAACGATTTGGAAGTTTTGCTTGGACAGGGCACAACCGCTCTTGAAATTATTAACGAGCTTAAAGACGTTGACGCGATTTTAGTTCCTATTGGCGGTGGAGGATTTGCAAGCGGTGTGGCACTCGCTACAAAAGTTGTAAGCCCGCAAGTTAAAGTTATTGGTGTGGAACCGGAGAATGCTGCTTGCATGAAGGCGGCTTTGGACGCTGGAAAAATTGTTTCTTTAAAGAGTTCAGACACGGTTGCTGACGGTTGCGCTGTCAAGACGGCGGGCGATTTGACCTTTGCTTTTTGCCAAAAATATCTTGACGAAATTATCACCGTAAACGAAATGGAAATTATGTCCGCGCTGTTGTATTTGATTGAAAAGCATAAACTCATTGCCGAAGGTGCAGGCGTGTTGAGTTTGGCAGCCTTGAATAAATTAAATTTTAAAAATAAAAAGGTCGTGGCGATTGTCAGCGGCGGGAATATCGACATTTCCACATTGAGCGCGCTGATTGACAAGGCGTTGATTGTTCGCGGCAGGATTTTTTGTTTTGGAGTGTTGCTTGCTGATAAGCCTGGCGAACTTTTGAACGTATCGAGGATTCTTTCAGAGGAAAATGCCAACGTCATTAAGCTTGAGCATGACCAAGCACGCGTTACAGACAGTTTTAAAAAGGTTGGCTTGGAAGTGACGGTTGAGACGCATAATCACGAACACATTAACAGAATCGTCCACGCCCTGAATCAGAACGGCTACGAGATTGAAAAAATTGATTTGTTAAGATAAAATGCGAATCATCACGGGACGAGCACGCGGCTTGAAATTGAAAACGCCCGCCGGATTTTTAACTAGACCGACGAGCGACCGCGTCAAAGAATCGCTGTTCAGCATTTTGAGCGGGCTGATAAATTTTTCAGAGATTGCTTCTGTGCTGGACATTTTCGCGGGGACAGGTGCGCTGGGTTTAGAATCAATTTCACGTGGCGCAAAATCTGCAACGTTTATTGACGTGGCGACTACTGAAATTATCCGCGACAATGCGACGCGAGCAAAATTTATCGGTGAATGTGAAATTCTGCGCGGTGATTTTGAGAAAATTTTACGGCGGCTGGCTAAAAAAAATTTATCATTTGATTTAATTTTCAGCGACCCGCCATACGCCACAGGACTTGCAGAAAAATCTTTAAAGCTCGTGGCAGAATTAAATTTGTTAAACGCGGGCGGGCTGATGATTATTGAACACGGCGCGGAAGAATTTTTAGACGAAAAAAATTTTAAGCTGTTACGAAAAATGACTTATGGGCACACGACGGCTATAGAAATTTTTTTAAGGGAGAAGGTAAAATGAAGAAAGCGATTTGCACGGGGAGTTTCGACCCTGTGACTAATGGGCACGTAAATATTTTTGAGCGGGCGGCGCGGCTTGTTGATGAGCTGATTGTCTGCGTTTTTATCAATGACACGAAGAAATATCTTTTCGATATGCAAGAGCGCGTTGAACTTTTGCGCGAGGCGACGGTTCACATTGACAACTTGACTGTTGATTCATGCGACGGGCTAGCTTCTGAATATATAAAACAGCACGATATAAATATGATAATTCGCGGATTGCGTTCGGCGGCGGATTTTGAATATGAAGTGAATCGTGCGCAGATGATGAAACATCTTGTCCCTACAGCCGACACGATTTTTTTATTGACAGCCCCCGAATTTTTGTTTATAAGTTCTTCGGGCGTCCGTGAATTGGCGCATTTTGGCGGCGATGTTCACGGATTGGTTCCCGAATGCGTAGAACTTGCACTTCAAAATATTAGGAGTTAGGATTTAAAAATCGTTCCTAATTGTTAGAAGGGAGATTTTTTATGGCAGTACGCGATACCTTAGGCAAGATAGAAAGTTTGGTGGCAGGTGCGCCTCATTTGCCGCTGACAAACAAGACGGTCATATCGGAAGAAGAATTAATTCACTTGGTGGAAGAACTGCGCAAAGATTTACCGCTTGAATTGGAACACGCCGCAGAAGTCATGAAGGAGCGCGATAACATAATTCAAAGTGCCCAGCGCGAGGCGGACAATATTTTAAAACAGGCGCAAATGCGAGCCGAGCAACTCATTGATGAAAATGATATTGTCGTCAAGGCGCGGGAAAAATCGCGAATGGTTTTAAGCCAAGCTCAGCAACAGCAAAACGATATTTTAGAACAGACGCGCCAAAATTCACGACAACTGCAGGAAGACGCCGACCGTTACGCTAATCAAGTTTTTGATCAGCTGATTGCTTATGTCACGAATACTTTTCAAGATGTGCAACAGGCTCAGACGGGGCTTGAACACGCACGGCAAATTTTACAGCAAGCAAAATTGCAAATGAATCAACAGGCGGCTCAACAATCCTACGCGCAATCTTATGGCTCACAACCGACAGGCTACACTCAACCGCAACAATATGACCAAAACCAGCAATATGCCCAGCAATCGCAACAATATAATCAGCCGCAACAATATGAACAGCAAGAACAGCGATGAAAATTTTTAAGGGAGTCTCGCGGCTCCTTTTTTGTTAGGAGGGTTCCAACAGTTAAAGAACACTTATAATAAGCTATAAAACAATCCAAAAATATAAGGAGGTGAAATCCGTTACTGACAA
>CAJONF010000005.1 GCA_905236665.1 uncultured Selenomonadaceae bacterium
ACGTTTACGCCTTTGCCGCCGCCGAGTACCTGTTCATAAGTCACGCGGTTAATCGCGCCCGTCGTGAGCTTGTCGAGGCGAATGATGTAATCAATCGCGGGATTAAATGTTACGGTGTAAATCATTAAAGTTTCCCCCTTATAACATTTTGAAAATTTTTAAAGCGATTATACAACAGCCGCAAATACATTTCAAGACAATTTAGAAAAAGGAATTGGAATTAAGAATTAGAATTAGTCAGCAACGTATAGAAGGGGGTTTTGTCTATGAATTTGAAAACTTTATTCTTAAGCGTGACGCTAATTTTTTTGACGTGTGCTAACTGTTCAGCGGAACAAATTAAAGCGCAAGAGTATCGAAAAATTTTGGCGTCCGAAAATTTTTACGTGGAGTATGACGACAACAACCTAAAAAAAATCATCGCGCAGGACAACGGGCGGCGTATGGCTCGGACAAATTTAGGCGGTACTCATCGAGCGATTGTCTCTATTCTTAATCCTGTTGGGAATTTTTTAGCCAATGAGCGCGAAAAATATCCGGAGTTCATGTTTGCTAACGGAAAATTTTACAAGTTCCTGGAGAAAGATTTTGCGCTGATGATTCACGAAGACCAGCTCGACGACGAAAATTTAAATCCCGGCGAAGGTTGGGGCACGATTCATCAATCGCTATCCCTGCCTAATGAGCTGGCGATTTTTAATTGGCACGATAAATTTCACGAAGTCCCAGCTGCTTTAAGTGAGCCGGTTTTCATTGAGAGCACAAAAAAAATTGTCGATGGTAAAAAATATGACTGCGACCGCTACGAATCAAAAATTAAAACTGCGGCGGGCGGTCAAAGCGCGACGATTATTTTCGATTTGTGTTACACGGGCGGCGAACTTGTTCTTGCTCAATCGGCACTGCTTACTAATGGTAAGGAATACGAGATTAACAAATTGATAGTTAAAAAAATTTTGCCGAGCGTACCCAGCGGCGATTTTAAATTGAGCGGCAAGGAAAAAATTCACGCGGCGGGCACCGGCGACATGAACGACCTTTTAGAAAATCCAGCGTATATCGGGAGGCTTAACGAAATACAATGAAAAAATTTTTCCTGCTGATTTTGGCGTTAATAATTTTTTCTGCTCACGTTGACGCGGCGAAGATTGACGCCTATCAAAAAATTTTGGAGAGCGGAAGATATACAATCCGCTACGATAACTTGACACCTTTTCCACGCGTGACCAATCGCGATGTTGTCGAACTTTATGGCAAAATGGGTTTGGCTGTTCAGGGCAATGAATATTTTTTAAATCGACCGCTCGGAGGCGTGGTTGTCAGCGACGGTGAAAATCGTTATGAAGAAGTCGGCTATAAAGATTTTTTTCAGTGCAGGTTGGTTAAGGGCGGCGAGAATTTTATTTTCACGCGCTATCCCGGCAAAAATGGCGGCGTTGAATATTTCGGCGACAAGAAAGGCAAAGTTTCTGCCAATCCGCGGGATTATCTGATTGAACTTTTAAACGGCGAGAGTTTTGGCGATTTGCACTTTACCGAGATGATGACGGCGATAATTTCTGATAGCCAGAAGAATGCCGCGCAGAAGAGTTATAAATTTGTCACGAGCGGCACGCTTGACGACGGCTTGATTTATGAAGACTTCGCCAACCGCGACGGTAACACCGTTAGCGCGATTCGTTACTATTTTGACGGCGATGAGCTGAAAAAAATTTCTTTTGCGTCCTATGGTCAAGAAGGCAATCGAGTTCGCGCCCGCAAGTGTATTGTAAAAATTTTATCGTTCACAGATTCGCCTGAACAAAATCTCTTACGCTTGCCCGCCGGTCTTATTGATACCACTAAACGCTGAGGTGTTTATCATGAAAAAATTTTTTACCTTGATATTTGCGGTGCTGTTGCTACAAATTTCTTCTGCACAGGCGGCGAACAATGCGACTTGTATTTTGATGAAGTTCACGGACGACACGCGCTTTGATAAAATCGAATCCGCGGCGAGCCTATCTGATTTGGTTATGGAAAAAATGATTGTCAGCGGAAAATTTAATCTGTCTGAAACGCGCCCGCTTGATGAAGATATGGAGATAAAACTTTATAACGAAAACGTCCGCGATTTGAAATACTTAACCACAGCGATTGAGACCGGCGATTTTAATCCGCTATTTGAGGGCGAAGGCTTCGACGAGCATAAAGCGCAATCAATCGCAACTGCGCAGGTTGGGCAGATAATCACCCCGGAAATTACGTCGGCTATCGGCACCCAACACAACGCCGAGTATTTGATACAAGGCACGATTATAAATTTGGGCACGGGTGCTTGGTGGAGCGAAGACTACGCAGCTTTATCCGGCGTAATTAATTTTGCTACCGCTATGGTGAGTTCGTCTATCCCCATTGGTGGCGAATTTCTCGGCGGCATAGATATCAGCAAGATGGGAATTGGTGTTCAATGTGACATAAGAATCATCAAAGCACAGACCGGCGAAGTTATTTGGAGCAAGCGCGTTGTCGGTATAAATGAGCAGGTTAATGTAAGTTTCTCCTTGATAACTTTTGGCAACAGAAAACTAAACAACAATATTTATGCTAAAGCTATGGACAAAGCCGCTCAAAAAATCGTTGACGCAATGGTCGAGGATATGGCGGCGGGAAAATTATTGCTTAATTGAAGGAAAAATTATAATCATATCGAATTTTTTAAAAAAGATTTTTATAACATATCTTTAAGACAAGGGGGTCTTGTGATTGAAAGCATCACAGCGCAAAAACATCAAGCGGCTTTTGCTGGCTACGGTAGCGGCGACGGCAATTACTTACAACGGGGGGGGGGTAACTTACGCTTATCCGGAGGTGACGACCGGTACAGCTTCAAGTAATAACATTGAAGTTACCGAGGACGGCTACACAATCGGTAAAACGACTACATCCACATCTGGTAACTACGATTTTGTTTACGGCGGCGGCGGAAATGGAATCAATTCTTCGGGAAATAACTTGAATATTTCTGGCGGAACGATTGATGCAATTATCGGCGGCATGGCGACTCGTGGCGGCAGTGTTCATCATAACAACATTTTCATAAGCGGCGGCACGATAACCGGTGTTATTGGCGGCTTGGCGGTTTGGCAAAGTGGCTGGAATGTTGGCGACGTTCATGATAACACCGTCGAAATTACCGACGGCACGGTTATTTATGTTTCCGGCGGCGAAATTGCTTATTTTGAAGGCGCAGATCCGTCCAGTGCATTGGGCAATGTTTACAATAACACCGTTAAAATTAGCGGCGGCACGGTTGAAAATGGCATAGTCGGCGGTTCGGCTCTGGGCGGCAATGCTAACAGCAACACCATTGATATTTCCGGCGGAACAGTTTCCGGAAATGTTATCGGCGGACAAACTCAAAGCGGCGAGGCAACCGGCAACTCAATAACAATTTCCGGCAATCCCGACGTGAGCGGCGCAACTTTTTACGGCGGTTTAATCGGCTCCACGCCTTCCGCTACGGACAACACGTTAAACATTAAAAATTGGGGAATTACGGCGCAAAATATTTACGGCTTCGACACGCTCAATTTCAATCTGCCTTATCAAACCGCCAGCGCGGCATTAATATTGACGAACGGCTCAACAGATTTAAGCGACCTGAAAACTTTTAACGTCAATGTTCGCGGCGATTCAAATATCGGCACGGGCTCTAACTTTACCATTTTGCAAAACGACAACGGAATAAGTCTCGGCGGAAAAACTTTCTCTGACGCCGCCGCAGACAGTTCAAATATTTTCTATAGTGGAAAAATGACCAGTGGCGTAACTTTTGATTACGACCTTGGTCTTTCTTTGTCTTCGGACGGCAAAAGCATTTCGGGCACGGTCGGCGGGCACGGCGAACCTAAAGAGGAAACTGAAACCGCCGATAAAGCCCAAATTGCCAACGTCATGACAATAAACAAAGGCACCGATAATTTGATTACAAGCTTTGATGATTATTTGGGCGGCAGTATCGCTGAAGACGACGACGGTTATTTTGACAGAGCACAAAAGCCTGAAGAAGTTCGCGAAATTTACGGCTTTGAAATTTTTGCTAATATGAGCTACGGTCATTTGAGAACCGGCACAGGTAACGGCGGACGCGTCAAGACTGAAAGTTCCAACTTTGATTTAGGATTGGCTCGCACATACGAAGGACCACGCAACCGCTGGACTGTTGCTCCCGTCGTGGAATACGGCAAGGGAAATTATGACGCGCTCCTTTCCACCGGCGTTAAAGGTTACGGCGACACAAGATATACTGCCGGCGGACTTATCGCCCGCAACGTAAACAGCAGCGGCTATTATATGGAAATGAGCGCACGCTTTGGACGCTCTAAAAATGATTTTGCCTCCGACGATTTTAAAGACGCCGGCGGCAATTTGATTCGTGCAACTTATCACACGTCAGCACCGGTTTTCGCGGGACATCTTCGTCTCGGACAGGCTAAAATTCTTAATAAAAGTAACCTCCTTGATATTTATGGAATTTATTCTTATACGCGGCAGGGCGGTTCGGATACTACCCTTTCCACCGGCGACCCCTACAA
>CAJONF010000006.1 GCA_905236665.1 uncultured Selenomonadaceae bacterium
AGAGTGCTTGGCAATGATATTGGCCGGCGGGCAGGGTAGCCGCCTTAAGGCCTTGACGAAGACCGTTGCGAAGCCGGCAGTACCGTTTGGCGGAAAATATCGCATTATCGATTTCCCGCTTTCTAACTGTGCAAATTCGGGCATCGAAAAAGTTGGCGTGCTTACTCAATATAAGCCGCTCGAACTTCATAACTATTTGGGTAGCGGCAGCTCGTGGGATCTCGACCGCACGGGCGGCGGTGTTTTTATTCTTCCTCCTTACGCTCGTGAAAAGGGCGCGGATTGGTATCGTGGCACGGCAGACGCAATTTATCAGAACCTCAACTTCATCGATCTTGCCGACCCCGATTACGTGCTGATTCTTTCCGGCGACCATATCTACACAATGGATTATTCGTGGATGCTTAAAGCTCACAAGATGAACAACGCAGATATCACAATCGGCGTCTTTGAAGTCCCGTGGGAAGAGGCTCCGCGCTTTGGTATCATGGTCACCGACAAAGAAACCGGTCGTATTACCGAATTCCAAGAAAAACCGAAAGAACCTAAATCTAACTTGGCCTCTATGGGCATTTACATTTTCTCGAAACCCTTCCTTAAAAAGTATCTCGAAGAAGACGGCGTCAACGAAAATTCCACGCATGACTTTGGCAACGACTTAATTCCAAAAATGCTGGCAGACGGTGCGCGTATGTTCTCCTATGCTTTTGAAGGCTATTGGAAAGATGTCGGCACGATTGAATCTCTCTGGCAGGCGAATATGGATTTGCTCCAAGATCAGCCGCCATTCGACCTCAAAGGCGACCACAAAGTTTATTCGGACAATCCGTCCCTTCCGCCGCATTTCGTCGGACCGTATGCTTCCGTTAAACAGGCTATGATTAATGAAGGCGCGAAGGTTGAAGGCGAAGTTGAAAAATGCGTTATCTTCCAAGGCGTGCGTATCGGCAAAGGCGCGAAGGTCACCAACTCGGTTGTCCTTCCGTCGGCAGTCATAGAAGAAGGCGCAGTTGTCAACTATGCGATTATCGCTCAAGACGCTGTCATTAAAGCCGGCGCAAAAGTCGAAGGCAAAGAGGGCGAAATTTTCGTCGTTCCCGAAGGAGCCGTTGTTAACGCGTAATGACTAGCTACATAACTAAACCGCAAGCTGAAAGCATTCTTGCTGACTGCGTGGAGCTTATTAAGATTTTGATGTCTATTACAAAAACAGTGAAAACAATTCGTTATTTTCGTAAATGCGTTGCGTTTTAATTACGAATTACGCATTACGAATTGCCTTTCGGAGGTGCTTTGAATTGAAACAAGTAGTGGGGATAATAAATCTTCAGGAAGGTAACAGCCTTATTAGAGAACTGGCGGCAACCCGTGCAGTTGAGGCATTGCCTTTTGCGGGGCGTTATCGTCTCGTTGACTTCGCAATTTCTAACATGGTCAATTCCGGCATGAGCGTTGTCGGTCTCATGTTGCCCGATTTCTCCCGCGCAGTGCTCGACCATATCCGCTCCGGTAAGGATTGGGATTTGGCTCGCCGCCGCGACGGCTTGACCTATTTGCCCGCCGCGTTGCCCGATAACGATTCGCGCAAGGGCGACCTTAAAGATATCTATGCAAACTTGGACTTTGCAGAACTGAGCGGCAGACAATATGTCCTTTTGACGAACGCCAGCTACATTTATAACATTGATTTTGAAAACGTGCTCAAATTCCACAAAGACAGCGGCGCAGATATCACCATGGTTTATTCCAAAGCCAAAGTTGATCGCGCAGGTAAGAGCGTCGTTATCGAAACCAGCACCAATGGCATCGTCACAGACTTGGCAGAAGTTCCTGCAATCAAAGAGGGACAAAAAGACGTTATGGGTGCATATCTCATGCCCGTCCCGACGTTTGCTTATATCGTTCGCACAACCTATGAACGCGGCGGTCAAGATTTCCTGCTTGACGGTTTGATTCGCCATGCAAACGAATTCAAAATCAGCGCGTATAAACATGAAGGCTACGTTGCTCATATCAATTCCACAATGGAATATTATGCGGCAAACCGCGACTGTCTCAAGCCCGAAGTTTGGGAAGAACTCTTTATGAACAACGAACGCCCGATCTTTACAAAAGTTAAAGACGAAGTTCCCGTTCAATATAAAGAAACCGCCAGCGTTAAAAATTCGCTCATCGCTAACGGTTGCGAAATCCGCGGCACTGTCGAAAACAGCATAATCTTCCGCGGCGTCATTGTCGGCAAGGGCGCAGTCGTTAAAGACTCTATCCTTATGCAGCGTTGCGACGTGCAAGAGGGTGCTCGCGTCGAAAACGTTATCTGCGATAAAAACGTTATTATCACCAAAAATCGCTGGCTCAAAGGCGCGGAAAATTATCCTTACATCGTCACTAAGAATGCGAGAATCTAAAATCATTAGACTTTAATCAATGAACAAGCGACGGCGGATTTTTACTGACGGGAAAATAATTGCCCTAATGTAAAAATTCGCCGTTTCTATGATTTTGATTCGGCGTTAAATGTTGCCAACCTTTGCTACTTTTGATAAAATAACAGTCGAAGTTAGAAATTCTCACGTAACGAAATAATAGCAGTAAAAGGAGGAATTCCACTTGCCAAAAGATACAGACAGAAAAGCCACTTACAGCAAAGAGTACGAAAAACTCAAAGAGACGTTGAAATCGCGCTTTATCAGTTCCGCGCATATCATGTTCGGACGCGATATCCACGAATTGCCGATGAACGAAATTTATAAAACGGTCGCGGCAGTCGCCAAGCAAGTCATTTCCGAAAACTGGATAAAGACCAATCGCGCCTATATGGATCGGCAGGAAAAGCAGGTTTATTATTTCTCGATTGAGTTTTTGATGGGGCGGCTCCTCAAAGCTAACCTTATCAACTTAGGCATTGATGAAGCGTTCCGCGAAGTTTTGGAAGACCTCGACTTGAACCTTGACGAAATCTACGAAGAAGAACCCGACGCAGGTTTGGGCAATGGTGGTCTCGGTCGTCTGGCGGCGTGCTTTATCGATTCTCTTGCCGCACATCGTCTGCCCGGTCATGGTTGCAGTATCCGCTATCAATATGGTCTTTTTGAACAGAAAATTATCCAAGGCAATCAGGTCGAAATTCCCGATAACTGGTTGCGTGACGGATTTGCTTGGGAATATCGCAAACCCGACAAGTCTATTAACGTTAAATTCAACGGCAATGCTTATATGAAGGAGCAACCCGACGGCTCGCTTAAACTTGTTCATGAAAACGCAATGACGGTTATGGCTGTTCCCTATGACGTGCCGATTGTTGGCTATCATAACAAGACAGTTAACAATTTGAGACTGTGGAACGCTGAAGTAAACCGCGATTTTTCGGATTACGGAATGTTGACACATGAGCAAATGCGCCAGAAAAATGAATATCGCCAATTTGTCGAAAGCATTACCGAATATCTTTACCCCGACGACAGCTCCAGCGAAGGCAAGCGTATGCGCTTGATTCAAGAATATTTCCTTGTTTCGGCGGGCACACAAAGTATCGTTCGTCACTTTGTCCGCTCCGGTGGCAATGTCCGTGAACTCGATAAAAAAATTGCAATTCACATAAATGACACGCACCCCGCACTTTGCGTCGCTGAACTTATGCGAATTCTCGTTGACGAATATGAACTTGAGTGGAATGAAGCATGGATAATCACCCGCGCAGTTGTTGCTTACACGAACCATACGATTATGCCGGAAGCTTTGGAAAAATGGCCGGTTGATATGTTTAAAACACTCCTGCCGCGCATTTACATGGTTATTGATGAAGTAAATCGCCGTCATCTTGAATACGTCAGGGCGCGTTATCCGAACAACGTCGAAAAACTCCGTGCAATGTCGATTATCGAAGGCGGAGAAGTCCACATGGCGCGCTTAGCTATCGTCGGTTCACATTCTGTCAACGGCGTAGCAAGAATCCACAGCGATATTTTAAAATCTACTACGCTCCACGACTTTTACGAATACTGGCCGCGTATGTTCAACAACAAAACTAATGGCATAACGCACCGCCGCTGGCTCATGGGTGCAAATCCCGAACTTGCCGACCTCATCGATAGGACAATTCGTAGCCGCGTTTGGCACCGCCACCCCGAACAGCTCGACCTCTTTAATGAATCCGTAGATGATAGAAAAGTTTTAAAGGAACTTGACGAAATCAAATTAATCCGTAAAACTGCGCTTGCCAACTTCATCAAGAAACACCAGGGCATCGAACTTGACCCGCACACGATCTTTGATATTCAAGTTAAGCGTATCCACTCTTATAAACGTCAGCTCATGAACGCGTTGCACATCATCTGGCAATACGAAAAACTCAAAAATGACCCCAGCTATAAACCGCTCCCAACAACGTATCTTTTCGGCGGAAAAGCGGCGGCAGGTTACTACATCGCTAAAGAGACAATCCGCTTGATAAACGCCATTGCCGACAAAATCAACAACGACAAATCCATTGACGACCGCTTAAAAGTCGTCTTCATTGAAAATTTCGGCGTGTCTATTGGCGAGATTGTTTATCCTGCGGCGGACGTTAGCGAACAAATTTCCACAGCTTCCAAAGAGGCGTCCGGTACCGGCAATATGAAATTTATGATGAACGGCGCGATAACTCTGGGAACTCTTGACGGTGCAAACGTCGAAATCCGCGAGGCTGTCGGCGATGAAAATATCGTTATTTTCGGACTCAAGGCGGGCGAAGTTCTTGCTTATTACGAAAACGGTACTTACAGCGCGTGGAATGAATACACCGCTAATCCAAACGTTCAACTTGTCGTCAACAAACTCACTGACGGTACCTATGGCAACTTCCATTCAATCCGCGATTATCTGATTCAGGGTAACGACGAATTCTTCATTCTTAAAGACTTCAACGCCTATATCGACGCACACAACGAAATTTATGCGCGCTATGCTGATCGCACCGGTTGGCTCCGTTCGGCGGCAATGAATATCGCTAATTCCGGCAGATTTTCTTCTGACAGAACGATTGACGAATACGCTGCGGAAATTTGGAATATTAAACCCTGCAAAGTTCAATAAGGAATTAGAAAGCAGGAACAGGGAATTAATTCAACTCCTCACTCCTAATTGATAGAAAGGGGGTCGGTTGATGAAAACTTCCAACCTCAACGAATACAACCTCTATTTGTTCCACCAAGGCACGAATTATCGAGTTTATGAAATGCTCGGTGCTCACTTCACAGAACGCGACGGCAAAAAAGGTGTTCGATTCGCTGTGTGGGCACCGCACGCAAGATCCGTTAGCGTTGTCGGGGATTTCAATAATTGGGATAATCGCGTCAATCGCATGATTCGTTTGGAAGACGGTGAGACTTGGGAAATTTTTATTGAAGGGCTTAAATCAGGCGACCTCTACAAATACGCTATTCTGCCGCAAAATGGTCCACACATTTTAAAAGACGATCCCTATGGTTTTTACGCTGAAAAACGCCCAAACACCGCCTCTAAACTCTACAATCTGGAAGACTACAACTGGACTGATGACAAGTGGCAGGAACTTAAGAAACGCCAAACGTCCTATACGCACCCAATGTTGATTTACGAAGTGCACGCCGGCTCTTGGCAACGCAACGGCAGGAATTATCTAACCTACCGCGAACTTGCCGATAAGCTGATTAAATACGTTGTGAAAATGGGCTACACACATATTGAATTTATGCCGCTAACTGAACACCCGCTAGACAATTCTTGGGGCTATCAGGCGACGGGCTATTATGCAGTAACCAGCCGCTATGGTGAGCCGAATGACTTCCGCTATTTCGTCGAGACGGCGCATAAAAACGGAATCGGTATTATCATGGATTGGGTGCCCGGTCATTTCTGCAAAGATAGCCAAGGTCTGCGCGAATTCGACGGCGTCAACCTTTATGAATCCGACAATACACAGCTTTCAGAAAATCGCGGTTGGGGCACGCTCAATTTCGATTACGGGCGCACAGAAGTTCAAAGTTTCCTTATCTCCAACGCGCTTTTCTGGTTTGAAGAATTCCATATTGACGGATTAAGGATTGACGGCGTGGCAAATATGTTGTATCTTAACTTCGGACGTGAGGAGGGCGAGTGGACTCCAAATCGCTATGGTGACACCGGCAACCTTGAAGCTGTCGAATTCCTTAAAAAACTTAACGAAACTGTTTTCAAATACAATCCGCTGGCATTGATGATGGCAGAAGAGTCAACCTCTTGGCCGCTAATCTCTAAACCGGTTTATATGGGCGGCATGGGCTTTAACTATAAGTGGAATATGGGCTGGATGAACGATATGCTTTTTTATGTCGGTTTGGAACCAGTTTATAGGAAGTGGAACCACGACAAAGTTACTTTCTCGTTCATGTACGCCTTTGCAGAAAATTTTATCCTGCCGCTGAGTCATGATGAAGTTGTTCACGGTAAACGTTCTCTGATTGAAAAAATGCCAGGCGATTATTGGCAAAAGTTCGCGGGCTTGAGATGTTTTTTCGGTTATTGGATGGCGCACCCCGGCAAAAAACTTTTGTTCATGGGCGGCGAATTCGGGCAGTTCATCGAGTGGAACGAAAATGATAGCTTGGATTGGCACCTCGTCGAACAATACGAAAAACATACGCAGTTGCAAGCCTATTCGCGGGCGTTGAACAAATTTTATCGGGACAATAAATCGCTCTGGCAAGTCGATTTTGATTGGAACGGTTTCCAGTGGATTGATTGTAACGACAACGACAACAGCATTATTTCCTTTATTCGCAAGGCGGAAGATAGCGACGACTACTTGATAATTATCTGCAATTTTAAGCCCGAAAAGCACGAAAATTATCGAATCGGCGTGCCTGACCGCGGCGCGTATGTCGAAGTTTTTAACTCGGATGCAAAAGAATTTGGCGGTAGCGGTGTCACGAATTCGACAGGGCTTTTGACAGAAGATTTCCCGTGGCACAATCGCAGTCACTCAATTACTTTGACAATCCCGCCGCTTGCGACAATTTTTCTTAGACATGATGTAACGATTAATTCAATGCGTAATTGAAAAGCTTAAGTGAAAAAATTTTCCTCAATAAAAATAGATATACAGGAGGGAGTTCTTGATATGAAAGTTCTTTATGTGGCATCGGAAGCTGTTCCGTTTGTAAAAACCGGCGGTCTCGCCGA
>CAJONF010000007.1 GCA_905236665.1 uncultured Selenomonadaceae bacterium
GCATAAGTGTCAAGCTCGTTAAAATAAGCTACGCGCAACGCTAAATACGTGTTGGCGAAAAGTTTTACCGCTTCCGCTTCCGTCAACCCCATTAACAAAGTCGGTACGTCCTCTTTTAATGCCGCCGATTTTAAAAGGTTGAGGAAAGTTTGCGCTTTTTGCACTTGCTCCAAGTCGCTTAAATCTGTTCCTACTATGATTCGTGACGGATAAAGATTGTCATAAAGTGCTTTCGATTCCCGTAGAAATTCCGGACTGAATAAAAGATTTTTCGTGGAATATTTTTCGCGCATGGTTTTTGTAAATCCAACCGGTATTGTGCTCTTTATGACCATGACTATTTCCCGATTTATTTTCGTCACCTGCTCTATTACTTTTTGCACTATCGACGTATCAAAAAAATTTTTGCGCGGGTCGTAATTCGTCGGAACTGCTATTATCGCAAACTCCGCTTTTCTGATACCCATTTCTAAATCGGTCGTCGCTTTTAAGTCAAGCTCCTTTTCCGCTAAATATTTTTCTATGTACTCGTCTTTTATCGGTGACTTCCGTGCGTTCACTAGCTCTACTTTTTCCCGCGATATGTCAACCGCACTCACTTGATGTCTTTGCGCCAATAACGTCGCCATAGACATTCCTACATAACCTAATCCAAAGATAACTATATTTTTTTTCATATCTTCCTTACACCTCACTGTTAAAAGATTTTACCATTCATGCTAATTTTTGTACAGCTTACCACCTTCTTCCTATTTTTAAAACTTCATTAAATTTATTTTCGTCGTTGCTTTGAACTTCTATAAATTGTAAAATTAATAATAAAAATTTTCATGTGTTGCTGGGGGTGGGCTTATGCGAATTTATTTTTTCCTTCCTTTTATCCTTATTGCTTTCTTTTTTTTCTCGCATAACTATTCATTCTTTTTCGTCGCTGATTCTAATGAAACCGTATTGCACACCAACTCCTTGATAAAATCTTCCAGCTTAAATTGGTGGGAAATTGATTCCTTAACTGCTGAAGGTTACGGCTCCATTCCCGTCGGCGAATCCGATTTTTTTCGCGCTAAACTCCTTGCTAAAAGAATCGCTTTGCTTGACGCTTATCGTAATTTGGCCGCCGCCGCTGGTATTATTCATATTACTGCATATGATACGCTGACTAACCATAAAGTTGAAGCTCTAATCAAAGGCGCTGATGTTCTTTCCGAATCTTACGATGAGCTTGGTAATTGTTCTATCGTCTTAAGCGTCCCGATTTATGGCCTCTCCAATTCTTTTGCTATGTCCGCTTTTTTTCCCGTCGATAAATTAAATTTCCCTGCGCCGACCGGTAATGTTGTTGCTAAAGGAAATTACACCGGTCTGATAATTGATTGCGGCGATTTGGAATTGAATCCCGTTTTATCTCCTGTTATTCGCGATGAAAATAATCAATCCATTTACGCTTATGGCAACCTCGACTATGATAAAGTCATTGCTAAAGGTATGATTGGCTACTCTGAAAAAAAATCTTTGAAACTCCGCAACGAAGACGAGATTATACTTTTGAAACTTAACGGCAGTGAAAATGAATTTAAACAAATCGGTAGCAAAATATTTCTCGCCGGTGCTGACGGAAATTTATCTCGTGCAGGAGACAATCCCCTGATTATAAAAGCCGAAAGTCTTGGTGATGATAATTCTTGCCCTGTCATTTCTGCGGAAGACGCTGACAAAATTCTTTCGGAAAATTTAACGACACATTTTTTGGACGAAGGCGCAGTTGTTTTTACGAGCAATAGAATCAGAGGAATGCGCCTGTGATTGCCCGAAAATTTTTTCTACGTTTTGCGGACGCGCTTTTAGTTGCCCTGCTCATCACGATGATTGCCAAAGCCGGTTGGCTTGACGAAATTGACTTGAGAATTTGCGATAAATTTTACCAGGAAGCTGGCGAAAAAAATTCTGATATTGTCGTTATCGGTATCGATAAAGTCACCTTGAGCAAATTGGGTCCGAATTCTTCCATTAGCCGCAGAGATATGGCGAGAGCTATTTCTTATTTAAATAACAATGTGCCGAACGAACGACCAGCCGTTATTGGAATTGACGCGCTTTTTACCGGCGAAAATCCCGCTGACACTGAGGGCGATAGTTTGCTTGTCGACGCCGCCTCTCAATTCGGAAATGTCGTTATCGGCTCCGAAGCTGATTTAGACGCGGAAGTTTTTTCTTTGGAAAACTCAAATCCTTTTGCCTCGTGGAATAAAACCTGGCCTTTGATTAGTTCTTTTCCAGCATTGGACGCCGTCGTTGACATTGGTCACATTAATGCGCCAAACGAATTGGACGGTATTACACGTCACGACCTTTTATTTGTGAACATCACGGAGCGCGGTAAATTATATTCCTTCGCGAGAGTGATTTACGAAAAATGGTGCCACTATAAAAATCTCACACCGAAGCCGCCGCCTGAAACTGAAAGTAACGGAATTTATTATTTATCGTTCACGGCAAAAAGTTATTCCAGCGGCTATAACTTTTGGGATTTATTGGAAGGGACAATTAGCTCGAAAGTTTACCGCGACAAAATCGTATTGATTGGTCCTTATGCTCCTGGTATGCAAGATTCTTTTCCTACCTCGTTAGACCGTTCCGATTTAATGTACGGCGTCGACATTCATGCTAATGCAATCCAAGCTTTTCAAAATGGAAAATTTTTATACGAGGCAGGTCAAAATGAACAGCTGACGATTCTTTTTCTGCTGACTTATGTAATGGAATTTTCTTTTAGACGCGGAAAAATGAAATACGTAATAGGCGGTTGGTTAAGTATTGCTCTGGGGTGGCTTATGTTGTGTCAAATCCTTCGCCAACAGGGAATTATGCTACACGTTGCTTGGATTCCATTGTCTGCCAGTCTGATATTCCTCGGAGCCGTTGCTACCAATTATATTTTGGCTCGCGAGGAAAATGAACAAGTGACTGCTACTTTTGGACGTTATGTTGACCCGGCTGTTATGATCCAACTTCTCAATGGCGGCTCTAAGTCGATTGAATTGGGCGGCGAACTTAAAAATATTGCTGTGCTCTTCGTGGATATTCGCGGCTTTACCACCATGAGCGAGGAATTGTCGCCCACTACGGTTGTAGAAATTTTAAATCGTTATCTGACTTTAACGACGGAATGCATAAGGAAATATCACGGAACACTTGATAAATTTGTCGGCGATTGCACTATGGCTTTTTGGAATGCTCCCTTGCCTCAAGAAAATTCTGTTGAGCTAGCTTGCCGAGCCGCCCTTGATATGATTGCCGGTTCAGAAAAATTAGGCGCAGAACTGATGACGCGTTACGGTCGGAAAATTTCTTTCGGCGTGGGTATTCACTGGGGTAGCGCAGTTGTCGGAAATATCGGTACGTCGTTCAGAATGGATTACACCGCGATTGGCGACACGGTCAATACGGCGGCAAGATTGGAGGCAAATGCTCCCGGCGGAACTATTTTAATATCCCGTGCTGTCGCTGATATTTTAGGTTCCCGCGCCAATGTCACCTCGCTAGGAAATACCATTAAACTTAAAGGAAAGTCTGAAGACTTTGAGATTTTAAAATTAAATTCGTTAAACGGATTCGAGGGGGAAAAATTTTGAGCTATACATTTGGTTTATCTGTTCTAGGTGCTCGCGGTTCCATGCCCGTTAATGGAAAAAATTTTATGATTTACGGCGGTGCTACCTCTTGCTATAGAATTTTGGCGGGCAATGAAGAAATTTATTTGGACGCGGGTAACGGTATCCTCAACGCCAATATCGAATCAGCTACCCGAATCACTATCTTGCTAACACATATGCATTTAGACCATATCATTGGATTGCCATTTTTCGTCGCTCTCGGGCAAGCTAATCGCCGCGTTGATATTTTCGCAAAAGACCGTTCTGGATTGACTGTGCAAGAAGCTCTTGATAGATTAATTTCGCCACCTTTCTGGCCGCTCAAAATCGGACAATATCCCGCAGATATTACTTTCAATGAACTGCCAAACAAAAATTTTTCAATCGGCGCGGTTGACGTTGACACAATGGAAGGTAATCACCCGTTGGGTTCCACTATATATCGCCTGACCTATCATGGAAAATCTATCGTTTATGCTACAGATTTTGAACATGACCCTGAAGCTTGCGATTCATTAATTCATTTCGCTAAGGACTGTGACCTTTTGCTTTACGACGCACAATATAAAGATAACGAGTATGAAAAATATCGTGGCTATGGGCATTCGACGCCGCAATTTGGTTTTGAGGTCGGCTCCAAAGCTAATGCCAAAAAAATTCTTTTCGTTCATCACGCTCCACAAAGAACTGATGAGGAACTTTTTGTTATGGAAAAAGAATTTTCTTCGCACGACGATAAAGTTATGTTTGCTAAAGACGGTGATGAGATTTTGTTGTAAAGGAGCTGTGAGATATGGAAAATAATTTGTCGGCTCAAAAAATTTTGGATAACATTTTTAATATCATGCAACGTTTGTATGACGAAATGCGCTTGAATAAAAATCAAGACCGCGAGCATTTGAAAGTTTTTGAAATCTTTGCGGAGTTGGGTAGGACTTTGGTTGAAGCTGATAGAGCCAGTTTTTGGCGTTGGGATAAGCGGGCTGGAAAATTATTGACGGCGACCGCTACCGGCACTACTCAAATTATCATTGACGATACGTCCGGTCTTGTCGGACGCGCTCTTGCTGAAAATCGAACTATTGTCACCAATGACCCGTATAATCACCCCGATTTTAATTCCGATGTCGACAAAAAAACAGGCTACGTTACCAAATCCGTCTTGGTAATGCCCGTTGCAAATTGTCGCGGCGAAATTATCGGCGCTTTTCAAGTTATTAACAAGCTTAACGGCAATGGCTTCGACGAGGCGCAAGACACTAAACGGCTTTCTATCGCGGCTTTTATTTGCGGCATGGCTCTTGAATCGGATTTATTTTTGGCGGATTCTCAACGTGACAAACTCACCGAACTTAAAAATCGTCTGGGATTTTACAGCGATTATAAAAAATATCGTCAAAAATTTTCGCTAGACCCTAAAAATAAAATCCCCATGTCGATTATCATATGCGATATAGATTTTTTTAAAAAAGTCAACGATACTTACGGACACAATGCCGGCGACGCTGTACTTGTCCACATATCAAAAATTTTGGCGTCAAATGTTCGCGACTACGACGGCGCATATAGGTGGGGTGGCGAAGAATTTATCCTTATCTTGACGGGCATTAATCTTTCCGGTGCAGTAAATGTTGCGGAACGTATAAGACTTGCTGTCGAAAATTCTGTTTGTCATTTTAATTGCGATGAACTCCGCGTGACCATGAGTTTTGGTTGTGCTGAAATTTCTGACGCCCTCAGCATAGAAGACAACGTTAAAATTGCTGATAATCGTCTTTACCGCGCCAAAAAGACTGGAAGAAATAAAGTTGTTTATCTAGATAAGTGAAAGATAAGGGAGATGATATTTATGCGGAAAATTTTTCAGGTCGTCTTTGTATTGTTCATGCTCTCGATATTTTCTTTTGCGGCGGCAAGTGTAAATAACGAAGGATATATCGAAGTGGAAGGGGTTGTTTATTACAAAGAGGGAATGAATCCCAATGCTATGCGTCGTATATCTATCATGGACGCTTATCGATATTTGGCGGAAGAAGTAGATAATCTTTATGTAACGGCTGAATCGACTGTAAAAGATATGCGCGATTTGGACGAGGTGATAAATACCAAAGTTGAAACTGTTTTGCGTGGAGCTAAAGTTACTTCCGTGACACGTGAAAGCGACGGTTCTTTTCATGCCATAGTTCGTTTGCCAATTTATGGTAGCTCGCAATCGTTAGCTAGTGCCGTGCTTAAAGAAGATGTTGCCATTGAAGATTTTCCTAAGCCAAAGTTCATAAATATCCGTAGCGAAATTAAATACACCGGTCTAATTATTGATTGCCGCGGATTAAATCTTTCAACGGGCATTACTCCCGCGATAAAATCTGTCGGCGGAGAGGTCGTTTATGCTTACAAAAATATCGGTTATCAAAGTGCCGTCAGCAAAGGCATTGTGGAATATACAGATAATATGAATTCGCCGCGTGCAGGTGATACGCCGTTAGTTATAAAAGCTGTTAAAATTTCCAGCGCGTGTGATGTCGTTGTAAGTGACGAGGACGCCGATAAAATTTTGGCGGCTAATCA
>CAJONF010000008.1 GCA_905236665.1 uncultured Selenomonadaceae bacterium
AAAAAAATTCCTTCCCTCAGCGATTGTCGTACATTTTGGCGTAATAATCTTTGTATTCGCCGCTGATAATTTTTTCCCACCACGCGCGATTTTCTAAATACCATGTGACAGTTTTTTTTATTCCGTCGTCAAAATTTGTCTGGGGTGTCCAGCCGAGTTCATTTTTTATTTTTGTCGGGTCAATGGCGTATCTTTTGTCGTGTCCTTTGCGGTCGGTGACGAATTCGATTAAATCTTCGCTCTTGCCGAGAATTTTTAAAATAGTTTTGACAACGTCGAGATTTTTCCGCTCATTGTGCCCGCCGATATTGTAAACTTCGCCGATTTTTCCGCGCCGAACAATTAAATCAATCGCCGCGCAGTGATCTTCTACGTAAAGCCAATCGCGGACATTTTCACCCGTGCCATAAACCGGCAACTTTTTATCGTGAAGCGCGTTAATAATCATCAGCGGAATTAATTTTTCCGGAAAATGATACGCGCCGTAATTATTTGAGCAACGGGAAATTGTCGCGGGGATTTTATACGTGCGCTGATAAGCTTGAACAAGTAAGTCGGCTGAAGCTTTGCTTGCAGAATAGGGGCTGGACGTGTGCAAATTAGTTTGCTCCGTAAAAAATAAATCGGGGCGATCAAGCGGCAAGTCGCCGTAAACTTCGTCGGTTGAAACTTGGTGAAAACGTTTTATGCCGAATTTTTTGCACGCGTCGAGTAAAACACTTGTCCCGATAATATTTGTGCGCAGAAAAAGTTCGGGGTCTTCTATTGAGCGGTCTACATGACTTTCAGCCGCGAAATTTATCACCACGTCGGGCTTTTCGTCCGCAAAAATTTTGTAGATAGCCTTGCGGTCGGAAATATCTGCGCGAATGAATTTGAAGTTAGGATTTTTGAATGCGTCGGCAAGCGTTTCGAGATTTCCGGCGTAAGTGAGCTTGTCGAGGCAAATAATTTCGTCGGAATAATTTTTCAGCTCGTAATAAATAAAATTGCTACCGATAAATCCTGCGCCGCCCGTCACGATAATTTTCATAAAAAATTCCTCCTGTTCAAAACTAATTATTCTGCACTGGGATAGTCAGCGTAAAAGTTGTACCTTCGCCAGGCGTGCTAGTCACAGAAATTTTTATGCCGTGGCTGTCAGCAATCCATTTTGCGATTGACAAGCCAAGCCCGCTACCGTTCGCCTCGCTAACTAAATCTTCGCTGTCTATTCTAAAAAATCTGTCGAAAATTTTTTTCTGATTTTCCGGCGCAATACCAATGCCTGAATCCGAAATGCTCAGCAAAATTTTTGTCCCGTCCACCACCGAAGAAACTTTGATTGAGCCGCCCGCCGGCGTGTATTTTACCGCGTTGTCCAAAAAAATTCTTAACATCTGCCGAATGGTCGTCTCGTCACCAAAAATTTTTGCCAGATCATTTTTAAGCAATTCGACTTTGTGCGTTTTAACTACAGTTTTCATTTTGCTCATTACGTCGCCGACAATGTCGTCCAAATCTAAAACTTTTTTGTTAAGCCGCTGGCGATTCTGATCAGTGCGCGAAAGGAACAAAAGATTTTCCAACAAGTTCTGCATATTCTGCGCCTCCGAGCCGATAACTTTAAGATTTTCCTTTAAAAGTTCTTCGTCCTGCGCACCGTAAGTTTCGATAAATTCAATGTAACCTTTGATGACGGCGGCGGGCGTCCTTAATTCGTGCGAAGCGTCGGAAACAAATTTCTGTTGCTTGTTTATGCCGCCCTGCAACCTGTCTAGCATTTGATTTAAAGTTTTGGCAAGTTCGTTTAGTTCGTCGTTCGCCGTGCCGATTGGAATTCGCCCACCCATTTTCTCAAAAGCAATTTCCCGCGCTAATTCGTTCATAGTTTTTATCGGCGTCAAAATTCTGCGGCTGAGAAAAAATCCCGCGCCGATTGACAGCAAAACTCCGGCAATGTCCAGAATCAGCAAAAATTTTTCTAGGTTGTCAAAAAGTTTCAGCTCGGAAGTTATCGTGCGGAAAAAATACAGCGTGACAGTTTCGCCGTCGTGTGTATATTCCATTGAGGCGCGATAAATCAGCGCGGAACCGATTTTTGCAACGTCAAAATCTTTTTCGGCAAACATGGGCGGCTCTTTCAAAATTCCTTCGTTAAACATTTCAATCGACGGATAATTTTCGTCGGTGTCTATAAAAACTTCGCCGTGTTCGTCAATAACCCTAAGTACCACGCCCGTAACCAATGCGCCACGAAAAGAATTCGGGTCGAACGTGAGATAATTTTTCTCCAACTCATCGAAAACTTTTTCGATCTGTTCCATGCTGTAGCGAATGGTTTTTTCTGCCGGAATGTAAAGCGCGTTCATGACGCCAAGCCACATTGCGAAATTTATTATCACCAGCAAAATAGCAAAGCACGCCGCGTAACCCAAAGTTATCTTTGTAGAAATTTCAAAGCCGTTGACCTTGCGTTTGATTTTTTCAATAACGCTCATGAAATTTTCTCCTGCACATAAAATTAACGCGTCCATGATAACACATATTCAATTTATTTTCACCATTCATTTTGGGTTGCGTTTCAAAAAATTTTTTGCTATCTTATCAAAAAAATCTATAGGCGGCACCGGTTCGGCAGAACGTGCTTTTAAATTCAAAGGAGGCCATTCTTGTGACTAGAGTTTTTTTAATCCGACACGGCGAGACCGAGTGGAACAGATTGGGCAGACTGCAGGGCACCTCTAACGTGAAACTTTCTGCCGAAGGAATTCATCAAGCGCATTTGCTTGCCGAGCGCAATCCCTTTCATCACCCCAGCGCAATTTATTCCAGCGATTTAGATCGCGCCGTGGAAACTGCAAAAATTTTGGCGGAAAAATTTGATTTGAGCGTGGCAAAAATGCCCGAATTGCGCGAAAGTAGTTTTGGTGATTGGGAAGGAAAAACGATAAGCGATCTGGCAACTGAATATCCCGAAGAATTTGGAAAATTTTTCACTGCGCCCGAAAAATTTCAGCCGCCGAACGGTGAAAGCTTTTTGCACTGTCAAGCACGCGTGGTGAACGCCCTGAGCCGGATAATCGACTATCACGACAATGAAAATGTCCTCGTCGTTTCACATGGCGCGGCTATTCGCCTGATGATTTGCGCGGCTTTGGATGTCCCGATTCACAGAATGTGGTCAATCGCTCAATTCAACATGGCGGTTAGTGCTTTGCTTGTCGACGGAGAAAGTATCACTGTCGAACTTATGAACAGCACCGCGCATTTGCATACTTTTTAGAGTATTGAACAATTTTTGCCATAAAAAAATCCCGCTGATTTTTCAACGGGAAATTTTTTTGCGCATAAAATTATTTTTTCTTATCTTCTGGCTTTTTGTATGGTGAACCCGCCGCCGCCACTTGATCGAGTTCTTCAAACGACATTTCTTCGCTAATCGCCTGGCGACGCATTTTCAATCTACAAAAGAGACTATACTTTATCTTGCTGAACTGCGAAAAATCCGTTTGTGCAAATCTTTCTTCTAATGTCATGTCAATCACTCCTTAAAAGGTTTTTCCATGATTTTATACGTTGCAAAGTCGGATTTGTTACAGTTCGCCCAAAATATTTTTCAGCTTGCTCAGAGCGCGGT
>CAJONF010000009.1 GCA_905236665.1 uncultured Selenomonadaceae bacterium
CGCCGTTGCCGCGACCAAAACTTTTTGATTCGGGAACAAATCCAAAGCCAATTTCAGCGCGGGTTCCATGCCGATTATCGGCAGAAAATATTTTTCGCGCATTTTTTTTACGGCCACGGAAGTTGCGGTATTGCACGCCACGACGATTGCTGAAACTTTTTGTGCGACGAGAAAATTAAATGCGTCATCAACAAATTTTAAAACTTCTGCAGGGGATTTTGTACCATAGGGAACGTTGTCTTCATCAGCATAAAAAATAAAATCTTCGTGCGGCAAAATTTTCATCGCATGATGTAAAACACTCAATCCGCCGATACCCGAATCAAAAAAAGCTAATTTCATACGCTCAACCCCGTTGCCTTGATTAGAATAAAAATCGCAAGCCCTACGACAGATCCAACAATCGAGCCGTTAAGCCGAATCCAAATAAAATCTTGCTCCGCCTTATCGTAAACCAGGTTGTTAAGTTGTTCCTCAGTCAAACGGTCAAGCGCAGATTTTGCGACGGTGCCGACCAGCGGTTGAGCATGAAGGGCGGCGCGTGCAGTCAGTTCGTCAACAAATTTTTCAAGGGCGGAGTTCACGGCGGCGTTTTCGATGATAAGGCGTAAAAATTTTGTGTATTCGTCGTTGAAAATATTTATGAGCAAAACGCCTAGGCTTTTACTTTTCAGGTTTAATTTTTTTGCGGACTGCGCCTTGTCGAGCGTTTCTTCCAAGTCAACAGTCGAGATTTGGCTTTCAAGATGAATCAGCGCAAGTTCTATTGCCTCTTCGAGCGGCAAGGCTTTTGCGGCGTCGATTTGAATTCGTTCGACGAGATCTTTAAATTCGGGCGTGTCACTCAGTTCAGAAATTTTTAGGCGACATTCATTAAGCGTGCGGCGGTGCAGTTGAGTATTCGCGGCGAGTTCGTCCAAAAGTTTTAAAAGTTGAACCTGCATAATCCTTGCGGCTTCCTCAAAATTCACAAGGTCGAGCATTTGCGCCAATCCCGCCATTAAAATTGAAAAGCCGCCCATATTTTTAGTTTTCTCATTTGCATATTCTTCTAAAAGCGTTTGCAATTTGTCGCAAGTTTCAGGCTTAGCGGCAGTTCTGCGCATAGCTTTGACGATATTTATAAAAAGTTCTCTATCCTTGTCATTACGTCTGAATTGTGCGCCGAAATCGCTGATTAAATTCTGCGCGGGCAGGTCGCGAATCACTCTGCGCAATTCGTTTGAAATTTCTTTAGCGCGAGCCTCTTTGTTTTGTGCGCTTACAAATTTTTTCACGACGTTAAAAAGTTCTGTGATGACAATTTTCCGCGTAGAATCTCTGGACAAAAATTCTATAATGCGCGGCAAGAGTTTAAAATCACCGAGCTTTTTAAAAATCGTGCGTCGCGAAAAAAATTCCTGCTGAACCATGAGCACCGACGCTTTGACAAAATCTTTTCTTCTGCGCGGCAAAATCGCCGTGTGAAACGGAAATCCCAGCGGCTTTTTAAAAAGCGCAGTCACCGCGAACCAGTCCGCTATTCCGCCGACAAGAGCCGCCTCCGTCACGAACAAAAAGCCTTCCGCCACGACATTGCCGGGGAACGTGATTTTAAATCCGATCGCCATTAAAAAGCACAGCGCGGCGCAAAGTAAAGTTGTATCGGCTTTATTCCACCTGTTCAAAAATTTTCACCTCTCAACGCACCATTTGCTCAATAATCTGCGAAATGACGAACAAAAACATTCCGACAATCGCGCCGCAAACCGAGCCATTGATACGAATCATCTGCAAATCGTCTGAAACGTGCCCTTCTACAAATTCCGTCAACTTATCGTCGCTGAACTTATCGAGCCGTTCGCGAATCATAGTAGGAATTTGCCCGCGGTATTCGTTTAGCAAATTCTCAATAAAATCTTTAATAAGTTTGTCAAATTTTCTTTGCAGTTCAATATTTTTTATGAATTCGTCAATTTTCGCGTCAACCAGAAAATCCACGGCGTCTTTCCAAATGACGGGTTTGCGTTCAATTTCAACGATACGCCCGATTAGCGGATTGGCAATCTGTTTGCGGCGAATCGTCTCCAAAATTTTCGGATCAGTCTCGCCCTTAACATTCACATCTAGCCACGTCTTGATAAAATTTTCCGCGTCGAATTTCTGCATAAATAAATTCTTAAGGTCGTCAAGAAATTTTTTCGTGTTAAGAGAACTTGCCGCGCTGTTCACGAATCCGCCAAAAGTTTTAATCATCTCGTCAGCGGCGTTAGCAGTTTCAGCGTCGACCATGCCGGTTGCGTTCAAAATTTTTTCTGCGTCGTTGATTTTTTTATCGACAGTTTCATTTAGGATATTCAAAATTTTTTCATCAGTCAAATCCATTGAAGTCAGAACAAGGGCACGCCCCGCCGAATCGCCTTCATAAGCCTCGCGCAATTCTGTAATTTTGTTTAGAATTTCTTCCTGCATATGCGGGCTTTGTAAAATCTTGTGTCCCGTGTCAAAGAGCGCGATTAAAAGTTTTCTGCTGTGCTTATCGCTGGTGACAACTTTTAAAACGGCGTCAAAAAGTTTTTGCGCATCAAGATTTTTAATTTCATATTCCAAAATCGGCGCGATACCCTTTGAAATATTTTGCGTGTCCAGGTCATTAAAAAGTTCGCTTAAAATTTCGCGCACAAGAGTTTTAGTTTTAGCGCGTCCTTTGTTTTGCTCAAAAAAGTCGATTAAAAGTTGCGCGGTGTTTTCGTCGTGAACAGTTTCCATAATATTTTTAGTGTTGAGTAAATCACTGCCGACAAATTCTACAATGGCGTCCATGATTCGTGCACGGTTGCGGCGTAAAATTTCCGTGTGAAAACCAATGCCCAGCGGTTTGCGAAAAAGAGCCGTGACACCGAACCAGTCCGCCATACCGCCGATTGTCGCGGCTAAAAATCCGTGATTCACCAGACCGAGAATAAAGCCGCCCGTAGCACCGGTAAGAATAAATTTTAGCGGCGAAATTTCCGGCAAAGTCGAAACTGCGCACAGTGCACTTGCCGCCAAAGTCGCCGTCGCCTTTGTTTTATTTTGCAAGAAAGTTTTCCCTCCTTCATGTAGTCTTGAATTAACGCCGCTATTTTATCACGAAATGTTTTCCGTGTCTGCGTCCTTTCAAAATTTTTTCAGGCAAAAATTTTTATTTTGCGCGAAAATTTTTTTGCCGTTAAAAAAGTTCACAAAGCTTGTTGCAATGCGATTAATAGCACAGTATAATTTTGAATCGTTAAAAAGAGTCTTGGTATTTGAGCGGAGGAGGTAAGGAAAGCTGTCGGGTGGTCGGCAGTTTTGAATGAAATGATAAGAAAAGGAACTTCGGACAGCAGAACCATAGCGACTGGCAGACCTTGCGCCGGTTGCGGAAGAATTATAAAAAGTGGCTTGTATTGCGCGAACTGTCTTGAAAAATTTCGTGAACGGGCAAAAGTTCAAGGCGAGCGCATGGAAACTTTAAAGACCAACGCTTTAAGAAAAGTTGCTGAAGACCGGCGCGAAGTTGTAATTATGATTGTCAACAGTGACGAACGCAATTTGAGCATAACTAAAATCGTTTTGGAACGTGGCTTGCCCGATTATAAAATTTTGGCGGTGAACAATCCTTTGACCGCGATAAATACACTCGTCAGCCGCGAAATAAATCTTGTCATTTTGGACGCGGATTATAACGGTGTGGATATGTTGCGGCGAATCCGAGAAGACGGACGATTTAAAACTATCCCCGTGATGATTATGTCCGGTTCAACACAAAGAGAACTGGTTGCAAATGTTTTTTCGCTCGGCGTGCAAGATTACGTTACTAAACCTTGCGCTCCGAAAGTTTTAGTCGGCAGAGTAAATAAAATGCTCAATGCTCAAGAAGGTGGTGCGCCCGCCGCCGCCGCTCAACAGAAAAATTCTTTCCATATTCTGCTTATCGACGATGATATTTTTGATTTGCGGCAGGAAAGAGATACGCTCAAAAACCGTCTGCCCTGCGAAATCGTCACGGCTCAAAGTGCAATGGAAGGCATGAAAATTTTGGAAAGTCAAGGCGCGGATTTAATTCTTGTCAGCTTGGATATGCCTTTTGTCAACGGGCTGAAATTTTTGTCACTTGTCATGGCTAACAATCGCTTAAAAAATATTCCCGTGATAATCATGACGGACACGCGAGATTTTTCTGTTATCAGCGAAATTAACAGATCCGACGCGGCTGGCTATGTTAGAAAACCGAACATTGCTGAGGACGGGTTGTCTTTTATTGAAGAAAAACTTCGCCGCCGCCGCTAAAATAGTTAAGAGTTAGGAGTTGGTCACTTGCTTTTAGTCATAGATATTGGAAATAGTAACATAGTCATGGGCACCTACAGCGGAAAAAATCTGATGAAACATTGGCGCATTTCGACTGATAGGCAGAAGACCGGCGACGAATACGGTATGCTGATTAACGATCTGTTCCGTTATCAAGGTGTGAAAATTTCCGACGTGAAGGACATAATTATTTCTTCCGTTGTTCCGCCACTAGTTGTTCCGCTTACAAAAATGTGCGAACGTTATTTTAAAGTCAAGCCGCTGGTCGTTGGTCCCGGCATAAAAACCGGAATTAAACTGAACTATGAAAACCCGCGGGCTATCGGCGCAGATAGGATTGTAAACGTTGTCGGCGCATTCGAGCAATATGGCGGACCGCTGATTGTCATTGATATTGGCACGGCGACAACCTTTGATGTTGTTTCGGATAAAGGAGATTTTCTCGGCGGAGTTATCGCACCTGGCATTGTTTCCAGCGCAGAATCTCTTTTCAGTTCCACGGCTAAACTTCCGCGCATTGAGCTTGTCCCGCCAAAAAACGTCGTCGGTCACAATACGATAACTTGTATGCAGTCGGGAATTATTTTCGGCTATGTCGGGCAAATTGATACGATTGTAGAAAAAATTCGAGCGGAAATGGGCGCAGATTGGCACGCAAAAGTTATAGCGACGGGCGGCTTAGCCAAGATGATTCACCGCGAATCAAAGACCATTGACAAAATCGATCACTTCTTGACGCTGACGGGACTACGCGTTCTTCATGAGCGGAACTCACAATGACAACGGAAGAAATTTTTAAAACGCCGATATTCCTTGCACCGATGGCGGGCGTGACGGATACGGCGTTCAGAATTTTGGTTAGGGAACTGATTGACGACGACTTTGCAAAAAAAAATCTGCTGATGTTTTCGGAAATGGTTAGCGCGGCGGGCGTTCATTATCGCAACGAAAAAACTTTGCAGATGTTGCAGACTGTGGCGGCGGAACGACCGGTGGCGATTCAAATTTTCGGCTCCGATCCGATAATCTGCGCGGAGGCGGCGGCTTATGTCGAACAACTCGGCTCGGCCGCCGTCATTGATTTTAATTCGGGTTGCCCCGCGCCAAAAATCGTCAAGAACGGTGAAGGTTCCGCGCTCATGAAAAATCCCGCGCTCCTGGAAAAAATTTTGTCCGCCGTAAAAAAATCCGTTAAACTCCCAGTCAGTGTAAAAATCCGGCTCGGTTGCGATGCGATTAATGCTGTTGAAGTTGCCAAACGCGCTGAAAATGCCGGCGTCGATTTTATTGCTGTGCATGGGCGAACGCGTGAACAATTTTATTCCGGCGTGGCGAATTGGGAAGAAATTGCCCGCGTTAAAGCCGCCGTGAAAATTCCCGTCATTGCAAATGGCGACGTTAAAGATTTTGACAGCTTAGAAAAAATTTTTAACGTGACAAAAGCTGATGGCGTGATGATTGGCAGAGCCGCGCAGGGCAATCCGTGGATTATAAATCGTTTGCTGAAATATTTTTTGTCGGGAGAAAAAATCCCGCCGCCCGCTGTCCACGAACGCGCAGAAGTTATGCGCCGCCATCTTGAGAAAATTATTTTTTATAAGGGCGAGCGCGTCGGCGTGCAAGAAATGCGTTCTCATGCCGCGTGGTACACAAAGGGCTTGACTGGGGGCGCGGAACTCAGAAATTTGTTCAACCGCGCTAACACTGCCGAAGACTTTTTAAAAATTGTTGAGGTTATAAATGGAAGATAAAACGCTCACCGCGCAAATTTCCGAACTAAGAGAAAAAATGCGCGAGTGGAAAAAAATTCAAATCGAAAAGGAGAAACGTAAAATGTCCGAAGACAAAGAAAAAAAATTTTCCGTATGGAGCGAATACACCGATGACGACAAATCGGCAATGGAAAAACTTGCGGCGGGTTATATCGACTTCATCAGCCGCTGTAAAACCGAACGTGAAAGCGTTGTCGAAACGATTAAGCGGGCGGAAGCTATCGGTTATAAAAATCTCGACGACGTGATAAAAAATAAAGTTCGGCTCAAGGCTGGCGATAAAGTTTACGCAGTGTGCATGAAAAAAACTATCGCGCTGTTTCAAATCGGCACGGAGCCGCTCGAAAACGGTTTAAAAATTCTCGGTGCACATATCGACACCTGCCGCCTTGATCTTAAACAGAATCCGCTTTACGAAGACGGCGGGCTTGCTTATCTTGACACGCATTATTATGGCGGAATAAAAAAATATCAGTGGGTGACGTTGCCGCTTGCCATGCACGGCGTTGTTGTCAAAAAGGATGGGCGCGTTATTGAAATTGTCATCGGCGAAGACGACAGCGACCCTGTTTTCTGTGTGACGGATTTGCTGATTCATCTTTCACAAGAACAGCTGAAAAAGACTGCCGACAAAGTTATTGAGGGCGAAAAATTAGATATACTCGTTGGGAATTTCCCGCTTAAAGAGAACGACAAAGAGTCCGTAAAAAAAGGCGTGCTTAAACTTCTAAAGGACAAGTACGATATCGCGGAGGAAGATTTTCTTTCGGCTGAACTCGCGCTGGTTCCCGCCGGCAAAGCTCGCGACCTTGGCTTTGATAAAAGCATGGTGCTCGGCTATGGTCAAGACGACCGCGTTTGTTCTTATACTTCGCTGGTTGCCATGCTTGAGGCGGCTAATCAGACTCTCGGCAAAACCGCCTGTTGCTTGCTCGTTGATAAAGAAGAAATTGGTAGCTACGGTGCAACGGGCATGAAGTCAAGATTTTTTGAAAACACGCTCGCCGAACTTTTGAACGCCTGCGGTCAATACAGCGAACTTGCCTTGCGCCGCGCTCTGAAAAATTCGTTCATGTTAAGTTCTGACGTGTCCAGCGCATTTGACGCGCTTTATGCCAACGCTTTTGAGAAACGCAACGTCGCTTATCTGGGCAAAGGCATGGTCTTTAATAAATTCACCGGCTCGCGTGGCAAAAGCGGTTCCAGTGACGCTAACGCCGAATACGTCGGTAAATTGCGCGGAATTTTGGATAAGCACAATGTCCACTATCAGTTCAGCGAACTCGGCAAGGTTGACTTAGGCGGTGGCGGCACGATTGCTTACATGATGGCTGAATACGGCATGGAAGTTATCGATAGCGGCGTCGCAGTGCTTAGTATGCACGCGCCTTGGGAAGCTACCAGCAAAATCGACATTTACGAAACTAAAAAAGGTTACAGCGCGTTTCTTGAAGAGATTTAAAAAACTTTGTTAGACAAAAAAAAACCCTAAACCGTCGCGATGGTCTAGGGTTTTTTTATTAGCGCAGGGAAAATCTTCCGTATTCTTCTATCATATCAACAAGCGTCATGTGACCTTTCTCACTGGCTTTCTTAGTGCCGATTGTTTTAATAACCGTTGTATAAATTATCGACTCGACGCTATCGGGCACCAGGCTTTCCCAATTTTTATAATCGTAGGTGCGCTCGTTGATTGTGTTTTGCGGACGACCGAAAACTTCCAGCTCGCAAAGAAATTGAATTTGATTGGTTTTCGGGCGCAGATAATAATGCTCCAAGACGTAGCTTTGACTTTGCAAAACTTCCAAATCACCCGACGAATACTGATAACCTTTTTCCGCCAGCGAAGAAATTTCTGCGTTGAAGTTATCCGCGCCATAAGCCGCCATATCGCTATCGAGTTCCTGCGGTTTGCGTTCAATCATGCGAACCCAAACATCAGCGATATATTCGCTTGACGAGTAAGGCATTTTTTTCCACTGCACGGCGTTTTTGTCAAGGTAGTAAGTGTATCTGTCATCGGCGGCGAGTTTGACGAACCGCGGCTTGAGTGTTTTTAATTTTTTCTGCGGCGTCACGGGATTTTGAACTTTTTCATTAGAACGTATTGTTGGCTTGTCAGTGCGTGTGTTTGAAAAATCTGTCGGTTGCTCAAATGGGCGGTCAAATTCCTGCGGCGATTTGATGACGGGTGGCGGTACAATCGGCGTAGGTTGAGTTGGTTTCTCCTCAATAATCGGCGTGGGTTGAGTCGGTTTCTCCTCAATAATCGGCGTGGGTTGAGTCGGTTTCTCCTCAATAATCGGCGTAGGTTGAGTTGGTTTCTCCTCAATAATCGGTGTAGGTTGCGTCGGCTGTTCAATTTTTGGCGGATCTTCTTTAGGTTGCGAAGATTCGTCCGGCTTTGGTAATTTGCTTAAATCGTCGAAAACTAGTGTATCGCCCCATTCGTCGTCATCATTGTCTGGGAAGGGAGCTAAGTCTTCAGGCGGTGTTTGCGGCTCGACCGGCTTAACTTTTTCTGGCGCAGGCTTTTTTTCTGGCGCAGGAAGTTTTTCCGGCGCAGGCTTTTTTTCCGGCGCAGGAAGTTTTTTAACCGGCGCAGGCTTTTCGGATTTTTTCTTATCAGGAGCCGGTGCCGCTTCCGTCTCGAATTCTTCGCCGAAAATTATAATGTCGTCATCTGCTGAAACTTGCGGCGTGTTCATCAGCAACGCAAGAATTGCCGCGCCCGTCAATAATTTTTTTCTCACGCTAATTCACCTGTCCCAAATTAATTTTACGAATCAAACTTTCACGACGCGGAAATTTATCTGCCGTCGAATTTTTTTTATTGACATAAATCACTGCTCGCGAATCGTCCAGAGTCGGCAATTTTACTTCACGAACAAAAATTTCTCCGCCGCCCAAAATTTTTATCGCTATCCGTGATTCGTTCAGCTCTTCGCGAAAAGTTTTTCCCTTCAATGCGACGAACACGCCGCCGACTTTCACGAACGGCAAACAATATTCTGCTAGGATATTTAATCGGGCTACGGCTCGCGATGTCACAACGTCGAATTGCTCACGAAAAATTTTTTGCCGCGATAATTCTTCTGCTCGCCCGTGAAAAATTTCTACGCCGTCCAGCTCCAATTCCGCGACAACTTTTTTTAAAAATTCCACGCGTTTATTTAGAGAATCAATCAGACAGAATTTTATTTTCGGGC
>CAJONF010000010.1 GCA_905236665.1 uncultured Selenomonadaceae bacterium
CGATAAATTTTCCTACATTGCCGGTCGCTATAGCCAAATCGTAAAATTTTATAACGTCGAAGAACTTTGCGCGGATAAGCTCGAAGAATATATCAGCTACGTTCCTTCCGTAAAAACGTCAGAAGTTACAGTCGGCGCGTTTTATCGGCTTGTTATGCCAAAAATCCTTTCGCCCGAAATAGAAAAGGTTATTTATCTTGACTCGGATATTATCGTTAATCTGGACATAAACGAACTTTGGCAAATTGAATTGGGAGATAAACCGCTCGGCGTCGTTGCCGGAACTCGAAAAGACAGCCCGAATATACAAAAGATAATCGCTTACAGAAATAAAAATTTTCCGTTGATTAGAGACGGCATTGTTGATGGCGATGATTATTTTAATTCGGGCGTTTTGCTGATGAATTTAAAAGTTTTTCGTGATGAAGAAAATACACTTATTGACGGACTCAAATTCAGAGGAAGTCATCCTGAGTATTGGATGTTTGATCAAGAGATTTTGAATTATTGTTTTTCTAAACGAACTGTGAGGATACCGCGCAAATTCAACACTTCCGTATATTTTGAACGGCTGGACGGGCGGCACTTTATCGCGAAAAAAATTTATCACTACGTCGGACAAAATCCCGCGTGGAGTTTCGGCTTGGACATGAACGACGTATTTAATCGGTTGTGGATGAGTTATTTTATTCGGACGCCGTTTTTTGACGCGGAGACAATCGGGCGGCTTTATGCCCGCGTTCAACAGCTACACATTAATTTAAAAAATTCTATGGCGAGCATTTCAGCGATAATGAGCGGCAAAACCCGAACTTTTTTCGTGGAACCGCAAAATATTAATGCGCTTAAGCAAGTTTTTTTTGTGCAGGACAGCGAAGAAATTATCCGCGCTGAAAATCAACAATCGCTAGAAAAATTACTCGACGCAATGAAAAAATCTCACGGGCAAAAAATTTTCTTCATATTGATAGAAAATTTCCCATTCAAAACTTTAATCGACGCAGGATTTAAATCACCTGGGGATTTTGTGAATTGCTTTGAATTTTTATCAGAGGCGCAAGGTATGCCGCTCGATTCCCACAAAATTTTAAAAGTTATGTGAGCTAAAAACAAAAATTAATCGCAAAACCCGACGATTTTACAAACACGCTTCATTTCAAATTGACATTTAGCCGCCAAAACCTTAAAATTCTTTTGAATTATGCAAAAAAATGGGAGGGGTTGAAGTGGTTTTATCGAAAGCCAAATTGATGACAATGGCGGCAGTTTTAGCTGCGTCTTCGATAATTTTCAGCGGTTGCGGCGACGACAATAAACAACAGCAAGCGCAAGTTCAAAAGGCTCAAGTAAAAGCCATGAAAGTTATCAGACGCGATACGCCGCTAGCCAGCGAATACGCGGGGCATTTGGTCGGCACAGACGAAGTAAAAGTTCAATCAAAAGTTTCTGGCAACATTGTCGAAAAATATGTTGTCGGCGGACAATTCGTCGAGGCGGGGCAATTACTCTATCGAATTGATTCGCGGCAATATGAATCAAAAGTTTTGCAAGCACAAGCACAGGCGGCTGAAGCTGAAGTTCGTCTGAACAACGCGAGAATTGACTTGGCACGCTATGACGAACTTTTAAAAGACGGTGCAATCCCCGAACAGCAAGCCACGGCTCAAGCGGCGACAGTTCGTTCATATGAGGCGGCACTTGCGGCTAATGAGGCAAGTATCAAGTTGGCAATGGAAGATTTAGCCGATACGAAAATCTATGCGCCGATGTCCGGACAGCTGGGCGTAGATGATGTGGCAGTTGGAACTTTTGTTTCGGCGGGGCAAACAACTTTGGTAACGCTTGGCGCACCGGATCCAATCTTCGTGCAATTTTCCATAAGCGAGGCAGATTATCTGCGTTTTATGACGGTGCAGGGTATGCAATCTGAACATAATCCGATTGACGTTACGATAACTTTAGCGGACGGCAATGAATATCCCTTTGAAGGGCGGATCGTCGAAGTTGACCGCGAACTTGCCAACAACACCGGTTCGCTTATCATGAAAGCGATTTTCCCGAATTCCAGCGGACTTTTAATGCCAGGTATGTTCGCCCGCGTAAAACTCACCGGTGAAGTTATTCCCAATGCAATTTTAGTTCCGCAACGCGCCGTTCAACAGCTTTTAGGCAAATCGTTCGTCATGGTTGTTGGCAATGAAAATAAATCTGAGGCACGCACCGTCGAACTTGGTGATCAAGTCGGTAGTTATTTTGTCGTCACAAAAGGAATTAATACGAGTGATACGGTTATTGTTGAGGGCTTAACGAATCTGCGCGAAGGCGTCGATCTTGACATTAAGGAAGTTACGCCGGGCGAAATGGGCTTTACGCTGTCGAATGTAACAAGCACTTATAACGCGGACGCCGGACTTAACACGCCGAGCACCAATCCCAACGCGCCAGACAATATCCGCGGCAGGTAAGGGGGCGACGACGTGGCAAAATTTTTTATTCACCGACCAATATTCGCTATAGTCATTGCGCTGATAATTACGCTCGTTGGAATTTTGGCGGCAATTCAACTTCCTATTGCGCAATATCCGCAAATTTCCCCGCCAACAATTTCAGTTAGTACAACTTACACCGGCGCAAATGCCTCCGTCGTCAATGAGACAATCGCGCAGGTTATCGAACAGCAAGTAAACGGTACTGACGGTATGGACTACATGAGCTCCAACTCCGATGATACCGGTCGTTACAGCTTAAGCGTCGTCTTTGAAGTCGGTACAGATGGCGATATGGACTCGGTTAAAGTTCAAAATAACGTCGCCATTGCAAACGCCAGCTTGCCAACAGATGTTCAGCAGCAAGGCGTCACAACCCGCAAGGCGTCAAACGAAATGGCACTGTTCCTGTCTATGTACTCGCCAACGGGCGAATATGACCGCGCCTTCATGAAAAATTACGCCGATATTTACCTAATGGATGAAATTAAGCGCGTGGACGGCGTCGGCGATGTTCAAATTTTCGGCTCCGATTACTCGATGCGCATTTGGTTAAATCCCGACAAACTCGCCGAATTGGACTTGACGATTTCAGACGTTGCCAACGCCATTAACGAACAAAATTTGCAGGCGGCGGCAGGTACTATCGGCTCAATGCCGCTGGCTCAAGGTCAAGAAAAACAGTTCACCGGTAAAGTGCAGGGACGTTTAACCGAAATAGAAGAATTCGGCAACATTATCCTTAAGGCAAAAAACGACGGAACTTTTGTTTACATGAAGGACGTTGCCAGAATTGAGCCAGGGCAAAAAGCTAATAACATTGTCGCGAAATACAACGGCTATCCCGCTGTCGGTTTTGGTATTCAGCTTACTTCCGACGCTAACGCAATGACAACTGTTCGCGGCGTGCAGGCTATTATCGAGCGGCAAAAACCGAATCTCCCACCCAATCTTTATATAGATGAAATTTTCGACAGCACCGATTATATCCGCGCCTCAATCGAAGAAGTTGCTCATACTTTTATTGAGGCATTGGCTCTCGTCGTACTGGTTATCTTCGTTTTCCTGCAAAGTTGGCGTGCGACATTAATTCCATTACTTGCTGTGCCCGTATCGTTAATCGGAACGTTCGCGGCGTTTATCGTGCTGGACTTTTCAATTAACACGCTGACTTTGTTTGCAATGGTTTTGGCAATCGGGCTTGTCGTCGACGATGCCATTGTTGTTATTGAAAACGTCGAGCACCACATGGAAAGCGGCTTGACTCCGATTGACGCAACTGAACGCGCAATGGACGAAGTTCAAGGACCTGTCGTGGCAATAGCGTTTGTACTCGCGGCGGTGTTTGTACCGGTTGCATTTTTGGGCGGCATGATGGGCGTTTTATATCGGCAATTCGCGCTGACGATAGCAATATCAATGGGCTTGTCGGCATTTGTCGCGCTCACATTGACGCCGGCTCTTTGCGCCATGATTCTTAAACCTAAAGACCCGCATAAAAAACAGGGTATCTTTGATAAATTTTTTAACGGCTTTAACAACTGGTTCGACCGTACAAAAAATTCTTATGTCAAAACCGTCGCGGCGTTTATAAATAAATCCAAACTCGCGATAATTTTCCTGCTGATCATTCTCGGTTGCACGTGGACAATTTATCAGCGGCTCCCGTCAACATTTGTTCCTGAAGAAGATCAAGGTTATTTCTTCACGTCGATAAGCTTGCCCGAAGGAACTTCGATGAATCACACCGTCGAAACGATAGACAAATTGGGCGGCGCGGTTATGCGCGAAATGCCCGGCTTGAAAAACTGCATGATGATTACCGGCTTTGATATCTTATCTTTCGGCGCGAAACCAAGTGCAGGAATTATCGTCTGCGGTCTTGAGGCTTGGGATAAACGCGGTCCTGAAGCGTCGGTTAATGCTTGTATAGGGACGATGTTTAGGCTCGGCGCAATGACTGTTCCCGAAGCACAAGTTATCGCCTTTAACCCGCCTGCACTGCCTGGTTTAGGTAACGTCGGTGGCTGGTCAATGCAACTTCAAGATATGGCAGGGCACACAGATGAAGAACTTGACGCGCTGACAAAAAGAATCGTCGCAAAAGCTAATCAGCGTCCCGAAATGCAAGGCGTCCGCACGACTTTTAACATTGCCTCGCCGACTGTCGAATATGAAATCGATCGCGAGAAGGTTAAGCTTTTGGGCGTAAATCTTTCCGAAGTGTTTACGGCTCTGCAAGTCAACTTCGGCGGTATGCAGGTCAACGACTTTAACAAATTCGGGCGCACCTATAAAGTTATGTTGCAATCGGACGTTCTTTATCGCTCGGAAGCGGACTGCGCCAGATTTATTTTCGTCAAAGGTTCAGCCGGACAAATGGTTCCGCTTGCCTCTTTAATCACGCCGCGCTTTTCAACCGGTCCTACGCAAATTTCACGGTTCAACGCGGCTCGCGCAGTTACAATTCAAGGCAACGCGGGCGCAGGTTATTCTTCCGGTCAAGCAATGGCGGCGATTGAAGAAATCGTTAACGAAGAAGCCGGCGTCGGATTTAATATCGAATGGTCAGGGCAGTCTCGCGAAGAAAAGAAAGCAGCCAGTTCAACGGGACAAGTCTTGGCGTTGGCGTTGGTGTTCGTATTCTTAATGCTCGCCGCGCTGTATGAAAGCTGGTCAGTTCCTTACGCAGTTTTGCTCAGCGTGCCAACGGGACTTTTCGGAGCAGTCTTCTCAGAATATTTCCTGGCATGGCTTGAAGCCTTCCTTAACAACGGTCAACAAAATGCCGGACTTCAAGATTCTGTCTATATGCAAATCGGTATCATCATGATAATCGGTTTGGCGGCAAAGAACGCAATTTTAATCGTTGAATTCGCCAAGGTTCGTGTTGATAGAGGAATGTCACCAATTAAGGCGGCACTTGAGGCGGCGGGTTTACGTCTACGTCCTATTCTCATGACTTCGTTCGCGTTTATTATCGGTTGTTTGCCCCTGGCAATAGCTACAGGCGCAGGCTCGGCGGCGCGTAATGGCATGGGCGTAGCAGTCGTCGGCGGTATGCTTTTCGCCACCACGCTGGGAATTTTTGTTATCCCCGTGCTGTTCGTCATAACCGAATGGGTCGCCAAAAAGTTCGGCTTTATGAAACAAGAGCGGCATAAATCTTCTATCGACTATATGTAATTTCTACGCAAAAAAATTTCACCGTCGGGCAAATGCACGGCGGTTTTTATGTATATTATTGGAGGAAAAATCTTGATAATCGCTGAAGTGTGTGTAAATGTCACGGCAAACAATATCCAACAAAATTTTACTTATATCGTTCCCGAACATTTAAAATTTTTATCGGCGGGTTGGCGCGTATTAATTCCATTTGGAGCGCAAAATATCGACGGATTTACAATAAACGTGCGCGAAATTGACGATCAAACGCAATTTGAATTCGTTTTAAAAGAAATAAAAGGTGTAGTCGACGACGAAGCGTGGTTTACACCCGAAATGATGAGCGAGGCGCGGTGGTTGGCGGAATTTTATCTCTGTCCGTTGTCAACGGCAATGAGATTATTCATGCCGGGGCGGCGCGTAAAAAAAATTTCTACAAAATGCGAACGAGTTTTAACGCTTGCGAGAGATTTTGACGCAGAAAATTTCAAAAAATCACCCGCTCGGCTAAAATTTTTACAAATTATTAAAGAACGCGGCGAAATTTGGTCGCATGAATTAAAGGAATTCAAAATTTCTTCGACGGTAGTAAAAAATTTAATCGACACGGGCTTTATTAAAGCTGAACAAAGAAAAATTTTGCGCGATAGCTATTCACAGATAAAATCTGCGGAAAAAACTTTCAATTTGACAGCTGAACAAGAATTTGCGATAAAAAATGTGGAAAAATTTATCACGGCGCGGAAATTTCAAGGATTTTTACTGCACGGCGTAACAGGTTCCGGCAAAACTCAAGTTTATATCGAATTAGCTAAAAAAACTCGGCAAATTGGTCGTCGCGTGATAATTTTAGTGCCGGAAATCGCGCTTACAAGTCAAATCGTGGCAAATTTTCGCGCATATTTTTCAGATGTCGCGGTAATTCACAGCAGATTGAGCATTGAGGAGCGCGGAGAAACTTTTTATCGGATTAGAAACGGCGAAATCGGAATTGTTATCGGTGCACGGTCGGCATTGTTCACGCCGATTGAAAATGTCGGTTTAATTGTCATGGACGAGGAGCAAGATAGCTCTTACAAGCAAGATAAAATCGCTCCGCGCTATCATGCCCGCGTTGTAGCAGAAAAATTTGCAGAATTTCACAATTCCGCGGTAGTTTTTGGTTCAGCAACGCCTAGTTTGGAGAATTTTTATCGTGCAAAGCGCGGAAATTTGATTTATTTGCAAATGCCACAGCGCGTTTTGAATAATCCATTGCCAAAAGTTGAATGTATTGATATGCGCGGCGAATTAAAAGCCGGAAATCGTTCAGTTTTGAGCAGAAAATTGCTGGAATTGCTGAAAAAAACGCTTGCAGATAAAAATCAAGCGATAATTTTATTAAATCGGCGCGGTTGGTCTACCGTCGTTATGTGCAGAGCTTGTGGCGAGATTGTAAAATGCCCAGATTGCGGTTTACCCATGACTTATCACGCTGACGGGCAATTAAGATGTCATCATTGCGAAATTGAATCAATTCCGCCGACATTTTGCCCGAATTGTGGCAGTAAACATATAAAATTTTTAGGAACGGGCACAGAAAAGTTGGAAAGAGCATTAAAATTTTCTCTTCCGAACGCAAAAATCATCAGAATGGATAAAGATTCGACCGGTGGCAAGTTCGGACATAAAAAAATCCTAGATTCTTTTGCAAAACACGAGTTTGACATACTTTTTGGCACGCAAATGGTCGCAAAAGGGCACGATATCAGCGGAGTTACGACGGTTGGAGTGCTAAATGCGGACGCGGCGTTGAGTTTTTCTAATTTTCGGGCGGCAGAAACCTGTTTTGCGCTGATAACTCAGGCGGCTGGGCGAGCCGGTCGCGCAGATTTGCCGGGAAAAGTGATTGTGCAGGCTTATGACGTAAATTCCGCGGCAATTCGTTGCGGTTGCGCCCAGAATTACGAAAAATTTTACGAAATCGAACTTCCACAGCGCAAAGAAGTATTTTTTCCGCCGTTTTGTCGCCTAGTTAAGCTAATTTTTACGTCAACTAAAGAAGAAAAAGCAAAATCGTTTGCAAAAGAGATTCGCAAGGCTTTTCGCTCGGAAATTGCTAAAAATTCTACCACTAGACATGAAATTTTCGGACCAATTCCCGCCGCTATCGCTAAATTTCGTGAGGAATATCGTTTTGTTTTGTTAATTAAGTCTTCCGATTTACAAATCATTAGAAATTTTATTTTGAATCACGATTTACACAAAAAAAATGACGTTATTATCGATATTGACCCGATAACGACCGATTAATCTTGACCAGATAAAAAAAAATTGATAAACTTCGCTAAAATGTTTCAAGGAGTGATTATTTTGGCGAAAAAAATCCTTTTCGGCGTGCTAATTTTAATTTTTAGCACGTC
>CAJONF010000011.1 GCA_905236665.1 uncultured Selenomonadaceae bacterium
GATACGTTGACTGCCCCAATCCGCGCCAATTTCCTGCGGAGTTCGCCCCCAAACTTTTGTCGTGTAATCGCGGAAAAAAGTTTCATAGAGTTTTTGCCCGAAACGATTTATCATAAAATCTTCCAAGGTCGTTTCATCGCGTTGATTGAATTTCGCCTTTAAAAAACTCACGCCGATTGAAAACATTTCAACCAAGCCGAGATTTTTAATCGTCTCAAAATTCAGCGAGATAGGATAAGAAAAAAATTTCCGCTGATAAAAAATCCTAGAGACGCGATTTCGATTTAGAAAAACTTCGTCAACTTGTTCGGGATCTGCGCCGCCTTCCGTCAAAACGGATTCGCGCCCCAAAATTTTATCGTCAAGGGCGGGCGAACCCTGCTCAGGCAAAAGTTCACGCCACAGCGATAAAATTTCCGCGTCCTTAGAAAAAAATCTGTGACCACCAATGTCCATGCGATTGCCGCGAAAATTCATCGTGCGCGAAATGCCACCGACAAAATTTTCTTTCTCAAGCACAATCGGTCTAATGTCGGTGTGTTTCAAAAAATAATAGGCGGCAGTCAATCCTGCAGGTCCCGCGCCGATAATGATTGCATTTTTTTTTCGCAAAAATTTTTCCTCCGTTACTTTGTCGGCAGATTGAGCAAGATATTTTGCCCGTTGACCTGCGCGACGCCGAATTTTACTAAATCGCCCTCATGACAGCCAAAATCTTTAGTCGGCTCGTTTAAAAGTTTGCCCGTCAAAATATTTTCGTCAATCGCCACGCAACGAACCCACATCAATTCCGGTTTATGTTTGGAACTCAAAAAGTAAACAACAACATCGTCGGGATAGACGGGGTGGCGGAAGGCGTCAAGATTTTTTATAAAGCGCGTCTGTTCACGGGCGGCGTCGACGGCGTAAGCGTCATTAATCATCGCCATTCGGTCGCGGAAGGCAAGAGCATATTCATCAGTCAAAATTTTCACGTCGGCTTCAAGGGCACCATTGCGCCGAACAAATGCCGCCGCTTTGTAATTTATCGGAAAAATTTTCAATCGTTGTCCGAAAATCTGCGCGCCGCCCAAAATGCTAAACGTAAAGCCTGCGTCCTCGTCAATGTAACCATAAGTCAACAGCCCGTCCAAACGTTCACCAGGTGGCATATCGAGCATATCATAAAAATTTTTAGCGAGCGTGGCATCCTCCAGCAAACAAATCTGATGATACATATCGCGGAAAAATTTTTCTTCGACTTTCAAAATAATCATCTCCTTTGAAAGGATTTTACCACAATTAGCGTTTTCATGTTGAAAAATTTTTTGCCGTCTGATAAACTTCGCTTATAATCAAAAAAAATTTTGCCCCTTCCTGCGCGGTTGGGGTTTAAATAAAAATTCGGTCGGAAAATTTTAAAGGAGTGAAAAAAATTTTGTTTACCCACATAACCCAGTCCCCTTATGGGACGGTAAAATTGGCGGCTAAGGTGGCACAGCGCGTGCGCGAAGGTACGGTTATTTGTCTGGAAGGAGGTTTGGGCGCAGGTAAAACGCTTTTTGTGCAGAGCATGGCGCGGACTCTCGGAGTACAAGGCGAAGTTACCAGCCCGACTTTTAACTTGATGAGCGTCTATGAAGGTTTTTGCCCGATTGTTCATTTTGATTTGTATCGTCTGCACAATGAAGACGAACTGGAGGACATCGGCTTTTATGAGTACACCGATTTTCCGGAGGGAATTGTCTTTATTGAATGGGCAGAAAAATTTCCAAAGGCTTTGCCCGAAAATTACGTTGTCATAAAAATTGAGCGGATTAAGGACGCAAAAAATATGCGGCGCATAACTTTTTCCTGTGTCGGCGAAGAGCACGAAGATTTTATTGGCGAACTTGAAGATTTTGTTACTAAGGATGAATAAACTTTGAACATTTTGGGAATAGAAACCGCGACGCGTGCGGCAAGTGTCGCGGTAATTTTTGACGAAAAAATTTTAGCTGAAACAGTTCGCGAATCGCCGCAAACTTTTTCAGAAACGCTAATGCCGCAGGTTGAGGAAGTCATAAAAATTTCCGGAGCGTTTGAAAAAATTGACGCGGTGGCAGTGAGCATAGGTCCCGGCTCATTTACGGGATTAAGAATCGGGCTTGCAACTGCTAAGGCTCTGGCTTATGCGTGGGGAATAAAAATTATCGGAGTTCCGACGCTACAAGCCCTGGCGTATAATTTCCCGTCAGCAAAAGTTCTGCCGCTCATCGACGCGCAAAAAAATCGGGCGTATTGTCAACTGTTTGAAAATTTTTTACCGCTGTCAGAAGTTGAAGTTAAGCCGATAAACGACGCGATAACCGAGGCTGGACAGCTTAACGAAAAAATTTTTATATGCGGCGACGTGCTACACAAAATAAAAATTTCTCTGCCGCCAAACGTGATAATAGCTCCGCCGAATTTAAAAATGCCGCGGGCGTCAAGCGTCGCGTTGTGTGGAAAAAATTTGCTTGACGCGGGGAAAGTCGATAACGTCATGAATTTAGAGCCGCTTTACATTAGGCGGGCGGAGGCGGAGGAATTATGGGAAAAACGACACGGCTCACCTTCCGCCAAATGACGCAAGATGATGCGGACGCTGTTGCCGCTATCGAAGAAAAAAGTTTCGCCATGCCGTGGAAACGCGATGATTTTTGGCGAGAGGCAACTAACGAACTGGCAACTTACATTGTCGGCGAACTGGACGGAAAGATTATCGCTTATGCCGGCGCGTGGGTTTCATTCAATCAAGCGGAAGTTATGAGCGTGGCGGTTGATCCGGATTTTCGCGGGCAAGGTGTCGGCACGTTGCTTTTTGGTGAATTGATTAAAGCTGTCAAAGCACGCGGTGCAACGGCGATAACTTTAGAGGTTCGCCCAAGCAATACGGCGGCGATTAAACTTTATAAAAACTTCGGATTAAAAAGCGTCGGACGCAGAAAAGGCTATTATCTCGACAACGGCGAAGACGCGCTGATTATGTGGAACACACGACTTTAAAGGAGGCTGATTAAAATGAAAGGCACTAACCTTTTATTGCGTTTTGCGCGGATTATGGTTTTCTTTGTGTGTTTATGTCTGCCCTGTTCATCAAATTCTCAAAGTGAGCTTGCCTGGTGGAACAATGACACGCTGATTGTCAAAGGTTATGGTCTCGCCCTCGATGATGCCGGAAGTCTTAACAACGCTCGCTCGCTGGCTCGCCGCGCCGCCATTGTGAACGGCTACCGCGCTTTAGCTCAACAAGCAAAAGAAATTCAGATAACGGCGGAAAAAACTATCGGTTCTCAAATTTTGGAAGACAAAGCTATAGAAATTAAACTCAATGCGATAATAAAAGGTGCGCAAATTATTTCGGAAGAATTCGACGACGAAGGTAATTGTGTTGTTGAATTAAGCGTGCCGATTTATGGCGTTGAAAATTCTCTGGCAGAAGTTGTTTTTAAACCGGTTGACAAAAAAAATTTCCCGCTCCCAACAGAAAATACAGACGTTACAGGAAATTACACTGGGCTGATTATAGATTGCGGCGATTTGGATTTAAATCCGGTTCTCGCGCCCGTTATCCGCAATTCTGACAATCAGACGATTTACGCTTACAATTACCTTGACTATGACAAAGTAATTTCAAAAGGCATGGTGAGCTACGTTAAAAAGGAATATATCACCGTTGATGATATTGTTCTTGTAAAAGTCACGGGCGTAAAAAATTATGCGGCGCAAATTTACGATAAAATGTCCGGCAATGCGCCCTTGCTGTTAAATGTTGCGGCTAAGGGGAAAGATAAATCGCGTGCCGGTGATAATCCGCTCGTCATAAAAGCTAAAGATTTATCTGACGCAAATAGTTGCCCCGTGATATCGCCCGAAGATGCCGACAAAATTTTAGCTGAAAATAAAGTCACGCATTTTCTGGACGAAGGCTCCGTTGTTTTTACAGGTTACAGAGTTGGCGGTTTAAGGGTTTGAAATGTTTGTAGGAAGAGATTATCAAAGTCAAAGACGGCGAGCGGATATTTTATTGTCGATAATTTTACTGGCAAGCATCGCGCTGGCGGTTTCGTTAGAAGATTTGGACTACAGGCTTTCCGATTGGCTTTATAAAAAAATCGGCGCGGCAAGTTCAGATATTATCGTTATCGGCATTGATTCAACCACGATTGAAAAAAAAGGTCCGCTGGTGTCGTGGATTCGCAGAGATATGTCAAAGGCTATCGACATTCTAAACGCCGACCCCGCCGCCCGCCCTGCTGTCATTGGTTTGGATTTTCTGTTCACCGGAAGAAATCCCGACGCGCCCGAATTTGATAAACGCCTTGCTGAAACGATAAGCAAATATAGCAACGTGGTTTTGGCTTCCGCGGTGATTATGAACGACGACGATTTAGAAGATAGTAAAAATCCTTTTGCGCAGTGGGAACAGACGTGGCGTGGCGATTATCCTTTCCCCGAAATGCTTAACGCCGCCGATATTGCTCACATTTGCGAACCATACGATGCTGACGGAATTGTCCGCCACCAGCTTTTATACGTAAAAACTACCGAGCACGGCAGATTATATTCTTTTTCCAGAGTTATTTATGAGAAGTGGTGCCAACATAAAAAAATTTCTCCCAACCCGCCGCCGCTTACGGAAAGCAACGGGCTTTATTATCTGCCGTTCACAGCCAAAAGCTACAGCCAAGGTTTTAATTTTGTTGACCTGCTTGACGGAAAAATTGCTCCGAATTTTTATAAAGATAAAATCGTCCTTATCGGCTCATATGCGCCAGGCATGGGCGATGAATTTTCCACGGCATTAGATCGTTCTGCTTTGGTTTATGGGATAGATATTCACGCCAATTCAATACAGGCTTTTCAAAATGGTTTTTTCCCGCGTGAACTCAATCAGAGCGCGCAGATTTTTATTTTGGTACTTGTGGGCTTTTTATCAGGTCTGCTCTTCCGAAATGGAAAAATGCAACAGATATTGGCGCAGTGGCTAATTATTTGTTTCAGCTGGCTTGACATTTGCCAAGTTCTTTATCGATATGGAATTATTCTTCACGCGCTGTGGATACCTTTGACAGTGAGCGTGCTGTTTGTCAGTGCTGTTGCCATGAACTATACATACGCCCGCACTGAAAAGGATAAAGTTACTTCAACTTTTGGGCGATACGTTGACCCGACGATTATGCGCCAACTGCTTGACGGGAAAGCCGAATCGCTGGACGTGGGCGGAACATTAAAAAATATTGCTGTACTCTTTGTGGATATTCGCGGCTTTACGACAATGAGTGAGCAGTTGCCGCCAACGGTCGTTGTTGAAATTCTTAACCGCTACTTGACGCTAACGTCTGAATGTATTCGGCGACATCACGGCACGTTAGATAAATTCGTGGGGGATTGCACAATGGCTTTTTGGAACGCGCCTATTCCTCAAGAAAATCCCGTTCATTTAGCTTGCCGCGCCGCCGTGGACATGATTAAAGGTTCAAAAAAATTAAAACAGCAACTAAAAGAGCAATACGGTCGCGAGATAGATTTTGGCATTGGTGTTCACTGGGGAAGCGCAGTAGTCGGCAATATCGGTAGCCCGTTTAGAATGGATTACACAGCCATTGGCGACACGGTGAACACAGCGGCTAGGCTTGAGGCTAATGCACCTGGCGGAAAAATTTTTATTTCCCGCGCCGTGGCAGATATTTTGGGCTCGCAAGCTGTCGTAACGTCGCTGGGCAATTCAGTTAAGCTGAAAGGCAAAGCAGGCGGTTTTGAAGTCTTGACGCTGGATTCTTTAGAAGAAAACTAGAGAGTGCTAGTAAA
>CAJONF010000012.1 GCA_905236665.1 uncultured Selenomonadaceae bacterium
GCGGGATTTTTATCGCGAGTGACGACGCCGACTGAAATAATCGCTCTATCAGGTGGAATTTCGACAAAACCTTCGCCAGAAACGGAAATTATCGGCGGTTTTAAATCTTCAGCGGCAGTTGTAGCACAAATCACCATAAACAACAACATAAAACAGAAAAATTTTCTCATAATACTCACTCCAAACATTTTTTCCGTATTTTAACACCGATTGCACATCACGTGGAATATTTTTTAGAAAAAATTAGTCCCTATTAAAGAGATTGACAATCGGCGGCGCAAAAACTAAAATGACAATGGAGGTGCTTTAAGCATGAATGGGAAAAAATTTACAAAGATAATTTGCGCGGCGGCAATAGTGGCGGCGTTTACGTTCAGCGGTTGTGGCGATTTGACAGGTTTAGGTAAATCTGAACAGGAAGATAAACCTGCGGCAGAAAAATCCGTCGTGACACAACCTGCACATACTGAAGCGGCATCCAACGCGCCGAATAAACCGGAAAGCAATGCAAAAATTTCTGATGCAAGAAATACACCCGCCGTCCGTGTAGCTAGGAATGTTGGTCCTGCAGTCGTCGGCATAACGAATAAAGCAATAGCACGAGACTTTTTTGACAGAACATTTGAGACAGAAGGCGTCGGTAGCGGCGTAATTTTTAAAAATGACGGCTACATTATCACGAATAATCACGTTATAGCTGGTGCAAAAGAAATTATCGTTTCACTGTCGGACGGCAACACGGTAAACGGAACTCTAATCGGTACTGATGAAATGACGGATATTGCAGTTGTTAAAGTTGATGCAAAAGATTTACCCGTTGCGGAATTGGGCGATTCTGATGAAGTTGTCGTCGGTGAACCGGCTATTGCAATCGGAAATCCAATGGGCTTGGAGTTTCAAGGCTCTGTGACGGTCGGAGTTATCAGCGCGTTGAACAGAACGCTTGACCTTAACGATAGACGCGTTAAACTTTTCCAAACTGATGCGCCGATTAGCCCAGGCAATTCTGGCGGTGCGCTCGTCAATGCGGACGGTGAAGTTATCGGCATAAACAGCATTAAACTTGCTACAAACGGCGTTGAAGGCATGGGCTTTGCTATTCCGATTAACACGGTTAAAACGATTGTCGCGGAACTTATGGACAAAGGTTACGTTGCCCGTCCATATCTCGGCGTTACGATTTTTGATAAGCCCACAGCTGCTCGCTATGGTTATCAGCTGACGATTGACAAAGGCGTTTACGTCTTCCAAATTGCGCTTGATTCGCCCGCCGGTCGCGCAGGTTTCCAGCGCGGCGATATTATCCTGAACATTGACGGCAAAGATGTTAATTCGGTCGCGGACGTTCGCAATGAGGTAGCGGCGCATAAAGTCGGCGATAAGATTAAAGTTTTGCTTGACCGTGACGGTAAACAAGAGACAGTTGAACTCACGCTTGAGGAAATGCCGCAACCTTCTAACCAATGAAAATAAATTTAATCGTCGTCGGCAAGCTTAAAGAAAAATTTTTAGTTGACGGCGTCGCAGAATATTTAAAACGCTTAAAAAAGTTTGCAAACATTGAAGTCCGCGAAATTCCCGAATGTCGCACGCTTGAAGACGAGGGACAAAAACTTTTATCGCTCGTTCCGCAAAATTCGTGGCTGTGTGTGCTTGATGTAGCGGGAGCACCGTTGACTTCAGAAGAATTCGCGAAAAAAATTGCCGCGCTGACTTTAGACGGCGTGAGCAATTTAACTTTTGTAATCGGCGGGGCGTTCGGTTTAAGCGATGAACTTAGACAAGCGGCGTCCTTCCGCTTAAGCCTGTCGAAGATGACGTTAACTCATCAAATGGCGCGATTATTTCTCATTGAACAAATTTATCGGGCGTTCAAAATCAATCGGCACGAACCATATCATTGGTAATTAATTCCTACAAAAGGGAGATTTTTTTTATGATCAAAGTTTACAACACAATGAGCAGGAAAAAAGAAATTTTTAAGCCGCTAAAAAAAGGTGAAGTCAGCATTTATTGTTGCGGTGTCACGCCGTACAATTCGCCGCATATCGGCAACGCCCGACCGTTTGTTACATGGGACGTTATCCGCAGATTTTTTGCCAAGAGCGGCTACAAAGTTCGTTACGTTCAAAATTTTACAGACGTGGACGACAAAATCATCAAGGCGGCAAATAAACACTCCGTCACGTGGAAAGACATTTCGGAAAAATATATCGCCGTTTATTTCAAGAGCATGGACGCGCTTAACGTTCGCCGTGCTGATGTTTATCCTAAAGTTTCCGAGACTATGGCAGATATTATCGCGATGATTCAAACGCTGATTGACAAAGGTTTTGCTTACGTTTTGGACAACGGCGACGTTTTTTATAGCGTGGAAACTGATAAAAATTACGGCAAATTAAGCGGACGCAAGCTTGAAGATATGCTGGCGGGAGCACGCGTCGAAGTTGATAAACGTAAAAAAAATCCTATGGATTTCGCGCTGTGGAAGGCGGCTAAGCCCGGCGAACCGTTTTGGGAAAGTCCGTGGGGTCAAGGTCGTCCCGGCTGGCATATAGAATGTTCTGTAATGTCGCTGAAATATTTAGGCGAGAAATTTGATTTTCACGGCGGCGGCTCCGATTTAATTTTCCCGCACCACGAAAACGAAATCGCGCAAAGTCAAGCGGCTCTCGGCGATGAAAATTCTTTTGCGCAGTATTGGTTGCACAACGGCTTTATAACTGTAAAAAAACCTGACAAGTCGAACGAAGAAGAACAAGTTAAAATGAGCAAGTCCGCCGGAAATTTTTCCACCGTCGAAGAAATTTTAGCTAAATATCCCGGCGAAGTCGTGCGCTTGTTCTTGTTGCAGACGCATTATCGCAATCCGTTAGAATTCAGCGAGGAGCGAATCATCGAGGCGCAGGAATTTTTCGGCAAATTGGCAAAGGCTTATTGGCAGCTGGACGAATTGACTAGAAAAGTTCATGCGGGCGAATTCATCAAAGACACGAGCGATAAAAATTTTGCAATAACAGTAAGTCCTGCAGGCGGGCTGGCTGAAGAAGGAGAGCGGCTCCTGTCGAATTTTTATGCGGCGATGAGCGACGACTTTAACACTGCGCTGGCAATAACGCATATGTTTGAGCTGTCAAAGGAAATCAGCAACTATTATGGCGAATTCACCGAAGGAAAAATTTTGCCCGTGAAAATTGACGGCGATATTATCCTGCGCGTTCAAGCAATTTATATGGAAATGGCAGAAATTATCGGGATTTTTGAACAGCCCGTGCCACGTGATAAAGACGAAGAAAAATCCGCCGCCGAACCCGAACTTGTCAACGCGCTGATGAAAATTATTTTGTCACTTCGTCAAGACGCCCGCGCCGCTAAAAATTGGTCAACGGCTGATAAAATTCGCGACGAACTCAAAGCGGCGGGCATTGTCGTTGAAGATACACCGCAGGGCGTAACGTGGAAATTCAATGCGCAATGAATTTTCCTGCTAACGAAATTAAAACCCTCTCACCGCTGGTCTTGGCTCATATCGGCGACGCCTATTTTCATTTGTACATTCGCACACGCCTTTTGCAGGTCACGCGAAATATCACGAATTTACACGACCTTAGCGCGCAGATTGTTTCGGCAACCGTCCAAGCAAAGACTTATCACGAGATAGAAAATCTTTTGTCGGACGAAGAGCGCGATATTTTTCGGCGCGGAAGAAATGCTAAAAGTCATGCACCGCGAAAAGCTACCGTCGCTGAATATCACGCAAGCACCGGTTTTGAAGCTCTACTCGGCGAACTTTTCCTAAAAAAAAATTTTGCGCGGCTCAATGAAATTTGCGAGGCGGCTTTTGTTAAAAGTTATCAAGCAGAGGAGATATCTTAATGGTTGGGATAGTTATCGTTTCACACAGCCAAAAACTTGCGGAAGGCGTTGTGGAAATTGCCGGCATGATGGCCAAAGATGCGCCGATTGCCGCCGCCGGTGGGCTGGAAGACGGGACACTTGGAACAAGTTACGAAAAAATTTGCGCGGCGATAGAATCGATTTATTCTGCTGACGGCGTGGCGGTGTTAATGGATATGGGGTCGGCAGTAATGACAACGGAAATGGTGTTGGAAGATTTAGCGCGGGACAACGTAAAAATGCTGGATTGTCCGCTGGTCGAGGGAGCAGTTCTCGCGGCGGTAGAATCAGCTGGCGGACGAACGTTGGCAGAAATTTCAAAGCGTATTGAAGAATCCCGCGCCGTGAAAAAATTTTCGGAGTAAATAAAAAAATTTCCCTGTTAAAATTTTTAGCAGGGGATTTTTTTTATTGAAAAATTTTTGCAGGCGTCAACGAAATTTTTTGCAACGTTTGGACAGCCGACAAAGTGAATATGCAGATAAGATGCCACGAGATTTTTTTTCACTGCGCCCGCGAAATATTCTTTACCCGTTCTCATGCGCGTACACTTGAAAATTTCTTCGCCGAAAAAATTTTTAGCTGTAGAAAAATGGAATTCGTGAGCGCGAATTTTATCGCCCGCCGTGCCCAAAACGCAATCATTTAAAATTTCCGCCTCAACATAACCGACAGTCTGCAATTTGTTCGTCATGGTCGCCACACCGTCAAGCACACCGCACATCTCAAAATTTTTCCCGTCAAAATCAACAAGCTCGCGCATTAAATACATAAAGCCGCCGCATTCCGCGAAGGTCGGCAAACCGTTTTCGATAGCGTGAAAAATTTCTGCGCGAATATTTTTATTTTGCTCCAGTTGCTCCGCGAACATTTCGGGAAAGCCGCCGCCTATAATCAAGCCGCTGATACCTTCAGGCAAATTTTTATCATGTAGCGGGCTGAAGTAAACAATTTCCGCGCCGAGATTTTTTAATTCTTGCAAACTCGCGCCGTAATAAAAATTGAACGCCTCATCACGAGCAACGCCGATTTTTGTGTAGGAACTAGGAACTAGGAACTGGGAACTAGTAGAAGTTAGCGGCGCAGAATTTTTTGCAAGGTCAATCAGCGCGTCTAAGTCAAGTTGTTCTTCAACGGCGGCGCAAATTTTTTTTATCACATCGCCGGAATTATTTTCTGCAGTCGGAACAAGTCCAAGGTGTCGTTCGGGCAAAAAAAATTCGTCGTTGCGTTTAATCGCGCCGAAACATTCAATCCCCAGCGCAGTCAGTGCGTCGACAATCATTTTTTTATGCGAATCCGAGCCAACACGATTTAAAATCGCGCCGGCAAACTTAATCGACTTATCAAACTCTTTGAACCCTAAAGCAACAGCCGCCGCCGAAGTTCCCATGCTCTTTGCATCGATAATCAAAATAACCGGCGCGTCGAGAAGTTTGGAAATTTCCGCCGTTGAAGAAATTCCGCCGCGTCCACCGTCGTAAAGTCCCATAACGCCTTCTACAATCGAAATATCTGCGCTGCATGAAGTGTCGATAAAAATTTTTTTAAGATTATCCGCTCCGACGAGCCAGCTATCGAGGTTGTGAGAAATTTTTCCACAAGCCAGCGCGTGCCAGCCCGTGTCGATATAATCAGGACCGACCTTGTAAGGTTGCACATCAAGCCCGCGATTTTTCAGCGCGGCAAGAAGTCCCGCGGTTATCGTCGTTTTACCGGAGCCGCTTTGTGTAGCAGAAATTATCAGCCGCGGAAAATTTTTAGTCTGCATATTCGTCCGTCCGCTCAATTTTCATGATAACCGGACGCAAACCGTCATTGCATGAACAAATTGCAACGCCCTTGTGCTTTTCGTCAATCCAATCGCCGTAATACCAGCCGCTGTCAACACCATGCGCCAGCGCGAAGACGTATTGATAAATTGCCTTCCACGCTTCGTCGCAAAAACATTCGGGCTTAGCCCACGATGCGTAGAACGTTTGACCTTCACGCATGATAGGACACGTCGATAAATTCGGTACGCCGTATTCCGCCGCTAAATCTTTTTGCAACGTCGTTTTCAGAATTGTAATCTTGCATTTCTTCATCATTGTAACTTGCCTCACTTTTCGCTGAGCCCGCGTGAATTGTCCAGCATATATAAAATCGCATTGACGGCGGCGACCGCGATAGAACTGCCGCCCTTTGTACCTTCCACAGTGATGAACGGAATTTCATTTTGCGAAGCGAGCTGGTACTTTGCCTCCGCCGCACCGACAAAACCGACAGGTACGCCGATTATCACGGCGGGACGAATATTTTCTTCTTGAATGAGCCGCAAAACTTCAAACAGCGCAGTGGGCGCATTGCCTATCGCGACGATTTGACCTTCAAGCCTTTTGCCGAACATACGCATTGCCGCCATAGACCGCGTAATTTCTTCGCGCTCGGCGTATTCGCGAACATCGACATCAGAAACTTTGCAAAAAATTTCGCCGCCGAATTTTGAAAAGGTCCGAATACTAATTCCGCGCCGAACCATTTGCACATCGGTAAAAATATTTGCGCCGCGCAGGATTGCCGCCTTTGTCGCCGCGATTGCTTCGGGGTGAATTTTTATTATCGGCGCATATTCCACATCGCCAGACGCATGAATTATCCGCGAATAAATTTTTTTCTCGTCGTCCGTGAGTGCAAGCCCTGCTAAATGCGGCGCGATTATTTCCATGCTACGGTCTTCAATTTCCATAGGCTTTTTAATAAACATAAACTCCTAACTCCTAACTAATTCATATCCTGCGTCGTCGATAACTTTAGCGAAGTCGTCGAGAGAAATTTCTTTCGTGGTGGTGACAGTCGCCGAATTATTTTCCAAGCTGACTTCAACCGCCGTGACGCCGTCCATTTTAGCAAGCGCGTCGTGAACGTGTTTTTGACAGTGTTTGCACATCATACCATCTACTTTAAAAGTTGTCTGCATTTGAGTTTCCTCCTTAAAAATTTCTGTTTGAATATTTTCCACGCGAACTTCAACACTGCGCGGCGTTTCGTCAAAATTCGTTGAACGATAAACTTTAAAAAATCTTAAGCGCAAAGCATTTAGGACGACGCAAACGCTTGACATACTCATTGCCGCCGCACCAATCATCGGTGAAAGTTTCAGCCCGAACACCGGATAAAAAATTCCTGCGGCGAGCGGAATACAAATCACGTTGTAGAAAAATGCCCAGAAAAGATTTTGCTTTATGTTCGTCATGACGGCGCGGCTTAATCGAATCGCGCTTACGGCGTCGAGCAAATCATTTCTGACGAGAACAAGTCCCGCGCTCTCAATCGCAACATCTGTTCCCGCGCCGATAGCAATTCCAACATCTGCTTTTGCCAAGGCGGGCGCGTCGTTGATTCCGTCACCAATCATCGCGACTTTATGTCCCTGAGCTTGAAGTTTTTCAATTTCCTGAGCTTTATTTTCCGGCAAAACACCCGCGATAAAATTTTTTATACCGAGCCGATTTGCTACAGCCTGCGCAGTTCGCTGATTATCGCCCGTCAACATGATAGCATTTATTCCGAGATTTTCAAACTCCTTTACAGCCTGCGCGGAAGTTTTTTTCTCCACATCCGCAATCGCGATAATGCCGAAGATTTTTTTTTCGTTAGCAAAAATGATAGGAGTTTTGCCAGCGTCCGCCAGCGCAGAAATTTTTTCGTGTAGCTCGTTAAATTTAAAACCTTGCTCCGACAAAAAATTTTCATTACCCGCGAAATATTCCACGCCGTCAATTTTTGCACGAACACCTTTGCCAAATACAGCTTGAAAATTTTCTGCAGTGAGCGGAGAAATTTTTTTATCTGTAGCGTAGTTGATGATAGCTTTTGCAAGTGGGTGTTCACTCCGATTTTCCAGCGCGGCGGCAATTTGTAAAAAATTTTTCTCGTCCGCGCCAAAAGTTATCACATCAGTTACGAACGGTTTGCCTTCAGTCAGCGTGCCGGTTTTATCAAGAATAACGGTATCAATCGCGTGCGCAGTTTCGAGAGCCTCGCCCGATTTGATTAAAATTCCGTTCTCAGCACCCTTGCCCGTGCCGACCATAATCGCAACCGGCGTAGCAAGTCCCAATGCGCAGGGACAACTTATAACCAAAATCGAAACGGCAATAGAAAATGCAAATTCAACACTTGCTCCGCTCATCAACCAAAAAGTTCCGGCGATTAACGCAATAAAAATCACGGCGGGCACGAAAATTCCTGCAACTTTATCCGCCATTTTGGCAATGGGAGCTTTACTCGCGCTCGCCTCTTCGACCAGCGTAATAATTTTGTTAATCGTGGTTTCACCGCCGACTTTGACCGCCCGAAATTTTACAAAGCCATTTTTATTGAGTGTACCGCTCGTGACGTTATCGCCAACAGTTTTTTCAACGGGCAAACTTTCGCCGGTTATCGCGCTTTCATCAATAGTCGTTGCACCGTCAAGAATCACGCCGTCCGCCGCAAAACTTTCTCCAGGCTTGACCAAAACTTCATCGCCGATAACAAGTTCTTCCGCGGGAATTGTGACTTCCACGCCGCCGCGCAGAACAGTCGCTTGTTTTGGTGCAAGGTTTATAAGTTTTTCCACGGCTTGAGAAGTTTTGCCCTTAGCTCGCGCCTCAAAAAATTTCCCAACAGTTATCAGCGTGACAATCATTCCCGCCGATTCAAAATATAAATTCCGGCTGTATTCGTCAACCAAATTAAAATCGCCCGCGCCCAGTCCTTGACCGATTCTGAATAGCGCGAACGCTCCAAATGCCGCCGCCGACATTGAGCCAAGACCAACTAAGCTGTCCATATTCGGTGCGCCCGCCAGCAAAGTTTTAAATCCGTTGACGTAATATTTTCTGTTGAGATACATAATCGGCAGGATTAACAGAAATTGCGCGAAGGCGAACGTTACCGCGTTTTCTCGCCCGTCGAAAAGTTCTGTGATGATTGGCGGCACGGGCAATGGCAACATTTTATGCATCGCGATATAAACTGTGGGCAACAAAAAAATTATCGACCACGTGAGCCGCGTTCGCATTTCGGAAATTTCTTTGTCAATCGTCCGCTCCGTAGGGACACTTATTTCTGGTTCCTGGTTCCTTGTTCCTTTCAATGCCGCTCCGTAGCCGGCGTTAATCACGGCGTCAACGATTTGCGCCACGGAAATTTTTGCCTCATCGAATTTGACTTGCATAGAATTTGTCAAAAGATTGACGCTGACATTTTCCGCGCCGACCAATTTTCCAACAGCTTTTTCCACACGCGCACTACACGCTGAACAGCTCATGCCCGTCACGTCAAAATTTTCTTTCGTCATGGAATCTCCTTCTTATTGATTTTTTGAGAACAATTCTTTACCAGATATAAAAAACCTTCAAGAAATACTTGCCGCGGCAGGATTTTTCTTTCGTGCGGAAAAATTATACGCTAAAAATTTTTCAGAGGAGATATTTTTATGATACGCAAGGGAATAATTTTGGCGGGCGGTTCCGGCACGCGTCTTTATCCGCTAACAGAAGTCGTTTCAAAACAGCTCATGCCGGTTTTCGATAAGCCGATGATTTATTATCCGCTGTCAACGCTGATGTTGGCGGGGATTCGCGAAATTTTAATCATCACCACGCCGCAGGACAGCCATTTATTTAAAGCGTTGCTCGGAGATGGTTCACAACTCGGCTTGAAAATTTCCTACGCTGTTCAACCTAAACCTGAAGGACTCGCGCAGGCATTTTTAATCGGCGAAGATTTTATAAACGGCGAAGGTTGCGCATTAGTTTTGGGCGATAATATTTTTTACGGCTCGGATTTTGCTAAACTAGTTCAAAATGCCGCCAGCCATGACGAAGGCGCGACCGTCTTTGCTTATTACGTCAACGACCCGCAAAATTATGGCGTCGTCGA
>CAJONF010000013.1 GCA_905236665.1 uncultured Selenomonadaceae bacterium
CCCTCCAAAAAAATTTATCACTAAGCTTGTAGCGTATCAACGGAAAATTCTATTCGTATTTTTTGTCGCGCATAAGGAAGAAACCAATAACGCCGTCAATCGCTACGAGCAACATTATATTCACGTTGAAAAATACATTCGCAATAAAAGTTCCGAGGATTATAACAATCGGCAGGATAAGTTTTTTAGAAAATTGTTTCTTCAGCAAATCAATCGCCACGTTTAGCAAAAGAGCCGTCGCGCCGCATTGCATACCTTTTAAATCTAATTTAACATATTCATTGTCGGCAACCAAATCATAAAATGTTGCAACGATTGTAATTATAATCAGCGGCGGCAAAACTGTAGCTAACATTCCCGTCAACGCGCCCGCTACGCCCGCCATACGATACCCTAGCATTATCGCCGTATTTACCGCCATAATGCCCGGCGTTGACTGCGCGATTGCCACCATATTTAATGTCTCTTCGTCGCTTATCCAGTGGTATTCGTCAACATATTTAGCTTTGAGCAACGGAATTATCACATAGCCGCCGCCGACCGTGAACATACTCACGATAAACGTCGATTTAAAAAGTTTCCAATAAAACTTGCTGTCAGCTTTTATCATACAAGCAAAGTCTCCATGCCGATTTTTTTTATGACACGCGCAGGATTTCCGAACGCCATAACATTTTCGGGAATATCCTTTGTCACCAGAGATTTTGCGCCGATAACCGAGCCGCTCCCAATTTTAACACCAGGTAAAATTGTCACGTCGCCGCCAATCCACACATCGTCGCCAATCTCAATCGGTTTTGCCATTTCCAAACCCTCTGCGCGCTTGATAATATCTAGCGGGTGAATCGCCGTGTAAAATCCGCAGTTCGGGCCGACGAAAACTTTTTTGCCCAGCCGAATTTGTGCGCAATCCATAAGGTAACAGTTGTGATTTAAAAAAGTTCCCGCGCCGAGAAAAATATTGTAGCCGTAATCGACCATGAACGGCGATAAAATTTCCACGGCGTCCGCATCAACATTGGGCAAAATCTCCCGCAAAATTTTTCTGCGCCGCGATAATTCCTGCATTGGCGTTGAACTTAATTTCATGCACAAATCTTTTACAATCGCTCGCTCCTCAATAAGTTTTTCGTCAAAATTCGCGTTGTACCACTGACCAGCAAACATTTTTTCTTTTTCCGTCAAATCGTCCGCCCCCAAAAAAGTTTTTTCGATTATATCACAGGCGCGAAAAAGGGAAAAGTTTTTTCTAAAGCTTGATTAGCTAAATCAATTCGGTATAATGAAAAAAATTTTTAATAAGGAAGCGCGTCTTGTGTCTAACGGAAAATTTTTTTTAATTTGTCTTATCGGATTGAGTTTTAATCTTTTCGGTTACGAAGTGATAAAAATTTTTAATCTGCCAGTTTATATGGACACGCTCGGAACAATTTTTATTGCGGCTCTGGGCGGCTATGTGCCAGGAATTGCTGTAGGATTTTTTACGAATCTGATTAAAGCTTTTTACGATCCAGCGGAAATGTATTTTTGCACGGTGAGCGTTGCCGTGGCGATTATCACGACTTTTTTTGCGCGAATCGGCTTTTTCGACAAGTTTAGCAAAATTTTAACGATAATTCCTATCTTAACTTTCGTGACGGGAACTTGCGACCTGTTGATAGAAATTTTTTTGCGAATGACGGATATTATCGAGCCGGTACGCGAACTCAACCTAAGTTATTTAGATAATTTTCTCTATGAATTTATAGATAAAGGATTTGCGGTCATTGTTGCGTTTTATCTGTTGAATTTAGTTTCAGAGGATACGAAAAATTTTTTCCGGTTTCTGGGACAAAAGCAAGCACCGTTATCCAAAAAAATGAAACACGCCGTAAAGGAAAGCAGTTATCTATCGTCGTCGTTGCGTACAAAAATGCTTTTAATCTTGACGTTCAGTTCATTATTCGTTTCATTTTCTATTGCGCTGATAAGCTACCTGCTATTCAAAGATACTGCCATTGACGAAAGGATTAAAACTGTTAATGGTCTGGCTGCCGTGGCGATTAACGAGATAAATCCGCACCGCGTGGACGATTATTTAAGATTAGGGCATATGGCTGACGGCTACAAGGAAATTGAGGAAAAACTTTATGCCATTAAAAACAGCTCACTTGAAGTAAAATATCTTTACGTTTATAGAATTTTGCCGGATGGTTGCCACGTTGTTTTTGATTTAAATGTAGCAACTATGGAAGGTGATAAGCCCGGGCAAATCGTTCCGTTCGATGCCAGTACTTTGCCCTATAAAGATGATTTAATCGCAGGCAAACCTATTCCGCCGATAATCTCTGATGACGAATACGGCTACTTGCTCACGCTCTATAAACCGGTTTATGACGACGCGGGCAAGTGTCAATGCTACATGGCAATAGATTTTTCTATGGATATGCTGATTGATTATACGCGAACTTTTATAATTAAGTTGATAGCGTTATTCACGGGGTGTTTCGTGTTTATTTTTGCAATCGGCTTGTCGTTCGTGGAAAACAATATAATTTTGCC
>CAJONF010000014.1 GCA_905236665.1 uncultured Selenomonadaceae bacterium
CTGTAATAACGCCGTCATTGCCGACTTTTTCCATAGCGTCGGCGATAAGTTGACCAATTTCTGCGTCGCCGGAAGAGATAGACGCAACCTGCGCGATAGCCTCTTTGCCTTCGACTTTTTTAGCATTGCTTTTAATTTCGTCGACGAGTTTAGCAACAGCCGCTTCGATACCCTTTTTAATAATCATGGGGTTTGCGCCCGCCACAACGTTTTTCAAGCCTTCGCGCACGATAGCCTGAGCAAGCAAAGTTGCAGTCGTGGTACCGTCACCGGCAACGTCGTTAGTTTTGGTAGCAACTTCTTTAACAAGCTGTGCGCCCATGTTCTCGAAGTGGTCTTCAAGTTCAATATCGCGAGCAATCGTTACGCCGTCATTTGTGATAGACGGTGCGCCGAATTTTTTTTCAAGAACGACATTGCGACCTTTTGGACCGAGTGTAACTTTAACAGCATTTGCCAGCGCGTCCACACCGCGACTAAGAGCACGACGAGCTTCCTCATCGAACAAAATTTCTTTTGCCATAAATTATTTACCTCCGAAAATTTCTCGTTAGAATTAAAGAACAGCCAAAATGTCACTCTCGCGAATCACGAGATAATCTTTGTCGTCCACTTTGACTTCACTGCCAGCGTATTTATTGAAGATGACTTCGTCGCCGATTTTGACTTCCATAGTTGCACGCGTGCCGTTGTCCAAAAGTTTGCCTGTGCCGACCGCAATGACTTTACCTTTTTGCGGTTTCTCTTTGGAAGTTTCAGGCATGATGATGCCGCTCTTGGTCTTGAGTTCGACCTCAGCAACCTCAACAATAACTCTGTCTCCAAGTGGCTTTATCATAAATATCTGCCTCCTATTGGGAATTTCAAGCTTGTTCGACGTTCCCGCCGAATCACAACGCGTATAATAATCCCAATTCAACAAAAAGTCAAGAGTTTATTAAGGGGCAAGGAATCAAAGACTGGTGTTGCATTTTAGCTTAACATCTTGCCGAAAAATAAAATCGCTCTTATAATTCACGCAGAAAAATCTTTGGAGTGATTAAGCATGAATATTTTTAAGACGTTTATATTAATGGCACTGCTTACCGGATTAATGGTGGCGATTGGCGGGGCATTGGGCGATTCAACCGGCGCAATGATTATGTTGGTAATTTCAATCGGCATGAACTTTGTAAGCTACTGGTTCAGCGATTCGATCGTTTTAAAAAGTTACAACGCCCGCGAAATTTCCGAAGCTGATTCTCCGCAACTTTATAAAATCGTCGAAACGCTTGCTCAAAATGCAAAGTTGCCAATGCCGCGCGTCTACGTGATTGATACCGACGTTCCAAACGCTTTCGCCACAGGCAGGAATTCCGACAACGCGGCAGTTGCCGTAACGACCGGTTTAATGAAAAACTTGGACTACAACGAAATTTCCGGCGTGCTCGGTCACGAATTGGCGCACGTCAAGCACCACGATATTTTAATCGGGACTATTGCCGCGTCAATGGCGGGCGTTATCTCTCTGGTTGCCAATATCGTTCAATGGGGCGCGATTTTTGGTACACGTTCTGACGACGACGATAACGGAGGAATTGCAGGTTTTCTCGTCACGGTGATTGCCGCTCCCATTGCCGCTACATTGATTCAACTGGCAATCTCTCGTTCGCGAGAATACGACGCAGATAAAACCGGCGGTGAAATTTGCGGCAACCCCATGTATCTTGCTAACGCGCTGGAAAAAATCGAATACTACGCAAAAAATTACGCGCCCATGTCGCAAGCCGGAACTGCCACGGCTCATATGTTTATAATCAATCCGCTAGAGAATTCCAAAAAAACTTTGAAAAATTTATTTTCCACTCACCCTGACACCGACGACAGAATTGCTCATCTTCGCGAACAGGCTCGCGATATGCACTTGCTAGCTTAAATTTTACGGAGGAAATTTTTATGAACATTTTAAAAGAAATTTATCACACGGAAGGACGACTCAACCGCTTAAAATTTTTAAAATATTATCTAGGTGTAACAGTTATGGGCGCGTCAGCTACTTTCGTGACGAGTTGCATGGCTACATTTTTGACGGGCGACCCGAACGGCTCATTGGTCAACATGGTAACGACTATTTGGGCTATCGCGGCGAGTGTAGGCGCGTTCATGCTGATAATCCGCCGTCTGCACGACCTCAATAAAAGCGGCTGGTATATCCTGATAACTTTTGTGCCGCTGATAGGTTTAATTTTTTTGATTTATCTTTTCTTCGCGCCGGGACAAATAGGCTGGAATAAATACGGCGCAGATCCCCTTGACGATTATTAATGCCAAAAAATTTTCCAAACAAAAAACCGCCAGTTCGTTCTGGCGGTTATATTTTTTGCTAAAAATTTTTTATTAGCCGGCGTCTTCTTCTTCTTTAGCGCGGTCGACGAGAATGTTTAAGAGTTTCATAGCTGCTTCGGGAATATTGGTACCAGGCGCAAAAATTGCAACGGCTCCGCTCTTGTAAAGGTGATCATAATCTTGCACGGGGATAACGCCGCCGATTGCAACGAGAATATCTTCGCGCCCGAGCTTTTTGAGTTCGTCGACGAGTTCGGGCAACAAGGTATTGTGACCTGCGGCAAGCGAACTGAATCCGACAATGTGAACGTCGTTATCAACAGCATCCTGCGCGGCCTCTTGCGGTGTTTGGAAGAGCGGACCAACGTCAACGTCCCAACCCATGTCTGCAAAGCTGGACGCGATAACTTTTGCGCCGCGGTCGTGACCATCTTGACCAATCTTTGCAACGAAAATACGCGGACGGCGACCGGTAATTTTCTCGAATTCATCAGCACGGGCGCGGACTTTATCAAGTTCAGTTTGTGCGCCGAATTCGCTGGAGTAAACGCCGCTGATTGTGTGAATAGTAGCTTGATAGCGACCGGAAATTTTTTCGACAGCATCAGAAATTTCGCCGAGCGAGCAACGAACTCTTGCCGCCTCAACAGCGCATTCAAGCAAGTTGCCATTGTCGCGGGATTCAGCTGCTTTGGTGATAGCTTCAAGTGCGGCGCGGACATCATCTTCGTTACGTTCTGCGCGAAGTTTGTTAAGGCGTTCGACCTGAGCATTTCTAACAGCGGTGTTGTCAACGGCGAGAATTTCGAGCGGGTCTTCCTTATCAAGACGGAATTTATTCAAGCCAACAATCGTTTCATTGTTGGAATCGATACGCGCTTGACGACGAGCCGCCGCCTCTTCAATGCGCATTTTCGGCAAGCCGGTAGCAATAGCTTTAGCCATGCCGCCGAGCTGTTCAATCTCTTGAATATGCGCCCATGCGCGGCGAATAATTTCGTTCGTGAGAGCCTCGACGTAATAGGAGCCACCCCAAGGATCGATAATTTTGCAAACGCTGGTTTCGTCCTGAATATAAAGCTGGGTGTTGCGGGCAATACGTGCGCTAAAGTCTGTAGGCAATGCAATAGCTTCGTCAAGCGCGTTGGTGTGCAGGGATTGAGTATGACCGAGAGCCGCGCCCATTGCCTCCATAACTGTGCGGGAAATATTGTTGAACGGATCTTGCGCAGTGAGTGACCAGCCGGAAGTTTGACAATGTGTACGCAACGCCATCGATTTTGCTTGAGTGCCGCCCATTTTCTTGACGATTTTAGCCCACAGCACGCGAGCCGCTCTCATCTTGGCAACTTCCATGAAATAATTTTTGCCGATAGCCCAGAAGAAACTCAAGCGTTTTGCGAAGGCGTCAACTTTCAAGCCGGCGTTAATGCCCGTGCGAATGTATTCTAAACCGTCAGCCAACGTGTAACCAAGCTCAATATCAGCCGGCGCGCCC
>CAJONF010000015.1 GCA_905236665.1 uncultured Selenomonadaceae bacterium
AATGTCAATCGAGTCGTCATCGTTGTGAATTACGCCGCCGGAAATATGTTTTGGGTTGCCGTAGAAGATAAAGTCTTCATCGCCGGCTACTTTCCCATTTTCTTGCGTTAAAAAAGCCGCAACGTCGATTTCAAGCGCGGAACTTGGTTTTTCAAGCTTAATTGTAAAAAAATTTTCGTTAAGCGGGATTTTTTGTCCTTTGCTGAGTTGCATTTCACCACCCCCACTTAGATTTTATCACACAAGCTCATTTTGGCAAGAAAATTTCTTCCCTTAAAAAAATTCGACGCAGAAAAATTTTCACTTTTATTCTGGCAAAAGTAATGTTAAAATTCGACTCTAATCTCTAAAATTTTAAACTGAATTTTTTTATCGTTACACACCTAATCGCAGATAATTTACATGGGGGATAATGAAAACACGTTGAATTTATTAAGTTTTGAAAGGAGAGATTTTTATTTTAGAAATTATAATCGGACGCGCCGGCGTCGGCAAAACTTTTTATTGTTTGCAACGCGCAAAAAAAATTTTGGACAGCGAGCCACTCACCACAGAAATAATTTTTCTTTTGCCCGCATACCAAACCTACCGTGCTGAATTGGAGCTGGCAAAAATGACTGGCGGCGCAGTCAATACCCGCATGAACAGTTTTAATCGTTTTGCACGGCAGATTTTGGACGAAATCGGCGGCAATTTGGTTCCGCGCATTTCCGAAATCGGGCGACGGCTTTTGCTCAGAAAAATTTTATTGCGCCGCGATAAGGCTGGCGATTTAAAATTTTTTGTTCGGGCGGCAAAGCAACATGGTTTTGCGGAAATTTTATCAGCTGAATTGAAGGAACTGCGGACTTATTCAATCGGTGCGAATAAACTTGAAGAGGCGGCGGATAAAATTGATAACGACGAACTTAAAGATAAAATGTACGACTTGAAAATTTTTGCTGAAGATTTTAAGGCGGAATTGGCGGACAAACTCACCGACGATGAAAATCTTTTGGAGCGGGCGACGGAATTTATGGATCAGTCCCCGACAATCGGCGGCGCGGAAATTTTTATTGACGGTTTTATTTTCTTTGACCCGCAACAACGAAATTTTTTAAAAAAGCTTTTCACTTGCGCAAAAAATGTTCATATAACTTTGCCGATGGACACCAACCTAAACAGCCGTGAAAATATTTTGGACGTGGGAATTTTTAATCGTGCGTCGGAAACCTTCCACGCGCTGAAAAATTTGGCGGCAGATGTTGGCGCGGAATTTAAAATCACACGTTTGAACGAGCCGCGCAGATTTAAAGCCGCGCCACTTAAAATTTTGGAGCAACGCTTTTTCCATTACGCGCCGAAAAATTTTGATAACGCGGAGGGCTTAAAAGTCGTTGAGGCAGTCAATCGCCGCGCAGAAATTGAAGCCGTGGCACAGGAAATTTTACGGCTCACAAAAAGAAATTATCGTCTGCGCGAAATCGGAATACTCGCTCGCGATGAAAAATATTTCTCTCTAATCAAACCGATATTCGAGACTCACGCAATCCCGTTTTTCACAGACATAAAACGAGCGGCGGCTAATCACCCGCTGGCAGAATTAATCCGTTCGGCGTTAGAAGTCCTGCGCGGCTGGCGGCGTGAACCAATTTTCCGCTCTCTGCGAACGGGATTTTTTAATGTGGAGCCGGAAGAAATTGACTTGCTAGAAAATTACGTAGTCGAATTCGGTTTAAAGGGTGCGGGCACGTGGCAACGTTCGTGGGATTTACGCCGCGTGAAATCTCTGGAATTTCCCGATCGTCCGGCTGATTCTGCTGAATTGGAAAAATTAGACCACGTCAACGAAATTAAACAAAAAATTTCTGCGCCGCTTATAAAATTTTCCGAGCGTGTAAAAAATGCGGAAAAAGATGTAACTTTGCTGACGACAGCACTTTTCAACTTGCTGGAAGATTTGAACGTTTACGAAAAACTTTCCGAGTGGTCGCGAGTGGAAGAGGAACGCGGCAATTTGGCACTTTCCCGCGAACATTTAAAAATTTGGGACGACGTGATAAATTTGTTCGATGAAGTAGTTGACGCGCTGGGCGAAGACACACTCACGCGGTCGGAATTTGAATCGATAATCGGCGAAGGGCTGGACGCTTTGGAAATGTCGCTAATTCCGCCGGGGCTGGACGAAGTTACTGTTGCACACTTCGACCAAAATTCTTTGCAAAATTCGCGGGCGATATTTGTTTTGGGTTTCAGCGAAGAACATTTCCCGCGAACAGTTTCAGAAAAATTTTTGCTAAACGACGTGGACAGAATGAGATTGAACGATTCGGGTATAGAAATTTCAAAGGGCGGCAAAGAGCAATCGCTGGCAGAAAAATTTTTAATATATCGCGGACTGACTGAGGCGCGAGAATTTTTATGGCTGTCATATCCGCTAGCGAACGCGGAAGGTGAAAAAATTTCTGCGTCGCCATTACTGAACAAAATCCGCGCAATCTTTCCCGTGCTGACAGAAAAAATCGAGCTGGACGTTTTACAAAGTTTGGGCAGTGAAATTTTTCTGGCAGGCGAACGAACTTTATCCGCCAAGACGGCTGAAAAACTTTACGCGCCGACAAGAAAGGTGCGGGCTTCCGTCACGAAGTTTGAGGATTTTAACGAGTGTCCTTTCAGATTTTTTGCTAGCCACGGTCTCAATCTCCAAGAGCGCGCCGAATACAAAGTTCAAACGCTAGACATAGGAAATATTTTGCACGCCGTGATGAGCCGCTTTGGTCGCGAACTTAAAAAAGAAAATCGCCTGTGGTCGTCTGTCAGCGCGGTTGAATTGAATGGGCGCGTTGAAAAAATTTTGGACGACATCACGCCCAATCTTCATAACAAAATTTTATTCAGCACCAAGACGCTTGAACATCGCCGCGAACGTATTAAAAAAGTTGCCGTCGAATCATTGACGCGATTAATCGAGCTGGATAAAGTTAGCGAATTTCACCCGCAAATTTTCGAGACCGGTTTTAATGAAAAGGATTCGATGCGCAAAATCGGCAACGTAGCGATTGATTTAGTCGGGCGCATTGATAGAATTGATTTGAGCGGCGACGGAAAATATTTTCTGATTATCGACTACAAGACCGGCAAGGCGTTAATCAATCTGAAAAAAATTTACGGCGGTTTAAGTTTGCAACTTGTCATTTATCTTAGCGCGGCAAAAAATCTTGCGGAAGTCAACGGGCGCGATGCCGGCGCAATGCTTTATTGTCTGCTAAAAATTTCGAGCAAGGGCGGGTATAATGACGCGGAGGCAAATCAAGAAGCCGTTAAAGAATTAAAAATGCCGGGCTTTATTCGCATTGACGACGAAATTAAAAACGCCGTGGACAGCACCGGTGATTTCGTTGTCATGGACAAAAAAAATCTCGTGAGCCGCGACGACCTGCAGATTATTATCAACTACGCAGAAAAGATTTTGATGACGACCGGCGAAAAAATTTTGAACGGCTGTATTGAAGTAAAGCCCGCGAAATTTTCTGCTGACGATGACGCCTGCAAATATTGTCTATATTCCGCGCTGTGTAATTTCGACCGCGCAATTAACGAAATCACACAGCCCATTGACGGCAAGAAGGATGAAATTATTGCCATGATGCGCGAAGAATTAAATTAATAAAAAATTTTTTCTTTTTAACTTGCTAAATTCGGCAAGTTTTTTTATTATCTTTAAACGCGGCTGCACGACTTATGAAAGGAGAATTTTTTATGGAAGAGATCAGAGGCAAGTACAATACGGCAATTTCTTTTGCGAAAATCATTGAAGATTCTGCTCGCGAACAAATTCGCCGTATGTGTAACTACGAATTCACCAAAGACAGCAAAATCCGCATTATGCCCGACGTGCACGCCGGTAAAGGTTGCACAATCGGCACCACTATGACCGTTACTGATAAAGCCGTCCCTAATATCGTTGGAGTGGATATCGGTTGCGGTATGTACACCGTTAAATTGGACGTTGACGCCCTTGATTTTGAAAAAATCGACGAAGCGGCGCATTATATCCCGTCGCGCAGAAATGTTTGGGACTTCAGGCAAGAAAAATTCGATTTAACA
>CAJONF010000016.1 GCA_905236665.1 uncultured Selenomonadaceae bacterium
CCTGGAATCACTAGCGCAATCGCTGTTCCGGCTTATGCGGGCATTCCCGTTACTCATCGCGGTATTGCTACCAGTTTTGCAGTCGTAACAGGGCATGAAGACCCGATTAAGCCCGAATCGTCAATTCGTTGGGAAAAACTCGCTACGGCGGTTGATACTTTGATTTTTTTAATGGGCGTCGCTAATTTGCCGCAAATCGTCGACAAACTTATAATTAACGGACGCAATTCTGATACGCCAGCCGCGTTGATTCGTTGGGGAACTAAACCTAATCAAGAAGTTTTTATCACAACGCTAGCCGAGGCTCCGAACATAAAAATTCAGCCGCCCGCGATTTTTTTAGTGGGTGATGTCGTCAATCTTCGCGAAAAATTAAAATGGTTTGAAAATCGTCCGCTATTCGGGAAAAAAATTTTAGTTACGCGGGCACGGGCGCAGTCATCGAAATTTTCAAGCGCGCTGAAAAATCTTGGTGCGCAAGTCGTCGAATTCCCGACAATAAAAATCGCCGCACCGTCAGATAATTTCCAAAGTCTTGACGCGGCGATAAAAAATCTGCAAAATTTTGATTGGATAATTTTCACGAGTGCCAACGGCGTAGAAAAATTTTTCGAGCGGCTAAACGTTCACGGATTGGACGCACGCGCTTTAAAAAAAGTTGCGGCAATCGGCTCTGCTACGGCTGAAAAACTTTCAAACGTCGGGATAATTGCGGACGTTGTCCCAAAAAATTTTGTCGCGGAAGATTTAGCAAATGCGCTGAAAAATTTTGTCAATGGGAAAAAAATTTTAATCGCCCGCGCAGAAATTGCCCGCGATATTTTGCCCGAAATGTTAAAAAATTTCGGCGCGGAAGTCACCATTGCTCCTGCTTATCAAACGCTAACCGAGCAACCTGCGCAAATTGATTTTAACGCGCTTGATTTGATAACGTTTACAAGTTCTTCTACCGTGAAAAATTTTGTTGCGGCTTGTGGCATTGAATCGCTAAAAAAAATTCCGACAGCCGCTATTGGTCCGATAACTGCGCAGACGTTGGAAAGTTTTGACGTAATGCCCGCCATTATTGCTGAAGAATTTACGATTGAAGGGCTTTTAAAGGCAACGCGGAATTATTTTCGGGGGTGATATTTTGAAAGTTTTATTGACGAACGACGACGGAATTAATTTTGCTGGCGCGGGTATGTGGGAATTAGCAAATGCGCTGAAAATTCGCGGGCATAAAGCTATAATCGCCGCTCCCACAAATCAGCAAAGCGGCATGGCTCATGCGTTGGGACTTATGCGCGAAATTGAATACAAACGTTTTGACAATCCAACTTGCGAGGCGTGGACTTTTGATGGGACGCCGACCGATTGCGTAAAAATTTATCTGGAAGGAATGAACAATGCTAAAAATTTCGACGCGGTTATTTCCGGTATAAATGACGGCGAGAATTTAGCAACCGACGTTTTGTATTCGGGGACAGTCGGCGCGGCATTAGAAGGTTTTTTGCACGCTCTACCGTCTCTGGCAGTTTCTATTAACAAAAATTCTACAATTCCTCTAAACGTGGCGGCTATGGCTACTGTTAATTATCTGGAAAAAATTTTGAGCGTTAAGCATGAACCGTTCCTGCACAACATAAATTTTCCAAAAAAATTTCGCGCAGATACAGCCGAATTCGTGAGCACGCATCTGGGCAAAAGAGATTATATTAATGCTTTCACCAGCCACACCGACGACACCGGACGGGCTTATTTTAAAATCGGCGGGACGATATGCGATTTGGACGCCGGCGACGGCACGGATATTTATGCGGTTAATTGCGGTTTTGTTTCTGTGACGCCACTTTCTGCCGATGCCACCAATTATAATTCGATTGCCGAGTTGCAAAAAATTTTCAGGGGTTAAGATTTTATGGACGATTATACTTGGAGGAGCAAACTTGCCGCCAGACGAAGACGCCGCCGTCGTGAAAGGATTTTTGTGTTGGCTGTGTTCGTGATGTTTTTAACCGGGATATTCCTGTATTTTTCCGTTTATACCAAAACGCCCGAATACGCCATGCGCGAAATGGTTACTGCTTTTAAATCCGGCGACGCTGACACTTTCCGCCGCCACGTCGATTTAAATTCTATTACGCTAAAAGCTTACGATGATTTGACTAGCGATCTTTTTAAATATGATATGCAACTTTCCGAGCGTGAGCGCAGTCTCTTTGAAAATTTTTACGTACTGATTCGGCGGCAAATGACGAGCGGCGCAGTCAAAGTCATAAACATCTATCTTGATACCGGAAAATGGACTTTGCCTGGCGAAATGCTAAAAGGTCGGCAGCTTGGCATTGACTACGATTTGTTGCTTGACCGTTCTCTGATTCGCCACACTTCGCTGATAGATTTGGAGGAAGTGGAACATCATGGCGACGAGGCAACCGCGACTTTTAGTATCGTGGAAGAATATTCGCAGGTACCGTTCGTCTTGAAAGTCACACTAAAAGATTTGGCTAATGACGGCTACAATATCGGCGGCAAGGAAGTAGAAATTTTCGGGCGCAAAATAAAATTCCCAGGCTTGACTTTTAACCTGGGCGGCAGTGATTGGAAAGTTGTCAGTGTGGAAAATTATCGCGGCTATTTGGACGCCGTTTCACCGATACTTAGAAAAAATCTCGCTGATTATATCGATAACACAGAGGAAATTGTCTACCGCTACAATAAATCTTTTGAAGTCGCGCAGGACGTTTTTATTTCCCTGCAAAAATCACCGTATGGAATCATGACGACGGCTCAGCGCACGGAAACTTCTAACTACATAACGAACACGGTTATTCCGCTGTTAGAAAATCGGCAAGCAGAATTAAATCAAGTAGAAATTCCGCAGGGCGCACAATTTTTAGCGGAACTTCGACAGGAATCCACGCAGGTAACAATTTTAGCGTGGCAATCCTACATTCAGGGGATAACTGAAAATAGCGCGACGGCTCTGGACACGGCAGAAAGTTTACACAAGCAAGAACTTGTACTTGACCAGCGAATAGAAGAAATTGTTCACAATTCAGCCGTAGCAAGAAATTTGCCGGAATTGCC
>CAJONF010000017.1 GCA_905236665.1 uncultured Selenomonadaceae bacterium
ATTGAGTAGCTCGTCAACTATTGCCGCCGGTTCTACGTGGCGAGCTGTACTTATCGGCATTGACCATAACGCCGCTGTTGAAGGTTCCGGACGCGGGCATTTCGCCATTTGCAAAACCACCGATAATAAAAATATCTATTTTGCACCTAACAGTTATCATAGTAGCACTGCTACCACCGATAAAATCTGGCTACCTGCTGAATTTCCTACGAGCCGGCTAAACAGGCTAAATACGATTATTTCAAGAACAAGACGCCGATTAATTTTGCGTGTCATAACGATTTGACACAAATAAGCCGTGCTTGGACACGCTCCGCCGTTAGTTATGCTTTTTGTCTCTATGGCGCAGGGCGTTGATTGCGCCTTGCGAACACCAGGTTGTAGAAATTAATCAGCGCATCCGGTCTAATCAGCACCGTATCGAAGCTTTAGAGGAGAAAATTAATGAAACTAGACACTGATAAAATTGTTGACATGGCGACCGCCGCCCACTATAATGATAAAAAATAAAACTACAGGCAATGTTATTATGATGTTTTTGGAAGAAAGACAAGCTCAAATCCTTGAAATGCTCAATAGGGACGGTAAAGTCCTAGTAAAGGAATTAGCCGAAATTTTCGGCGTCACGGAAGATTCTATCCGTAAAGATTTAAGTTCACTGGAACTCGAAGGGAAATTAAGGAGAACTTACGGCGGAGCAGTTTCAATCAAAGAGAAATTGCAGATGACGGAGGCAAATAAACGCCGAATTTCAGATGTCGAAGCAAAACGCAAAATCGCCGCCGCCGCTCTCAAATTAATTCAGCCGCAAGATTTAATCTTCCTTGATATTTCCACTATTTCTATTGCGATCGCTAACTTTTTAGAAAAAACCGACATAAATTACAAGGTTTTAACTAACATGGTTGATGTTTTGGTCATGTTGGCGAGAAATCCGCGGATAAGTTTGTTTTTTGCGGGTGGATTGATTAACCAAAGTCGCGATGGTTTTTCTGACGGGTTAAATTTGGATTTCATATCGAAATTTCGTCCGGATATTTCGTTTATCGGCGCATTTGGTGTGGATATCCAAAAAAATTCGCTAACATCGCGTGACACTGCCGGCGGAATTCATAAAGCTCGAATGATTGACATTAGTAAAACTTCCTACATTATCGCCGAATCGCGCAAAATCGGCGTAGAAAGTACTTACAGTTTCGCCGCGCTTGACAAAGTTGACGGGATTATCACCGAGGCAAAACTTTCCGACAATCTTACGGCGGTGGCAGAAAAATTAGGAGTAAAAATAATTTTTGCTGAATAAAATATTGCGAATAAAAAAATCGGTCAGGCTCTTGTGAACTCGACCGATTTTTTATTTTCTGCTTAAAAATTTATTCCCCGCCGCAATAAATCGCCAAGGATAATTCGCCGCGTCGCCAGCATAATCAATGTTGATTCTTTTCGTTGAAATTATGTCGGCTTGAAAATTTTCTGTAGTCTCGATAAAAATTTCATCGCCGCATAAATCCAAGCCGTAAAAATTTTTCGTTACGCCCAAAGCTTGAGACAATTTACCGGGACCGGAGCAAAGTTCGCGCAAATTTTTTTTATTCCGACGACGTTTCATTAAGTCCACGCCGTCAACTGGTTGCAGAGCGCGAATCAACACAGCCTCCGGAACATTTTCGACATTTGCAACGACGTTTGTACAAAGATACATTCCGTAAATCATATAAACATAAACAAAGCCCCCTGCGCCATAAAAAAGTTTTGTACGCTCGGTCTTACCGCGATAAGAATGCGCCGCCGCGTCAATCGTGCCCATGTAAGCTTCAGTTTCGACGATAATTCCGCTTGTCAAACCTTCGGGCAAATTTGTCACTATTTTTTTCCCGATAAGTTCGCGGGCAATCGTCAAACCGTCGCGCAGATAAAATTTCCGTGTAAGTTTCATTTTTTACATACGCGGAGGGGGACCGCCCATAGGCATACTGCTACTCTTAGTCGTCTTCTTTTCAGCTACTTTGTAAGTCGTGGAAACATTATCACCAGGATTTAAATTGCCGCCGGTAACTTCGACAAATTCTTCACCGTAAAGCCCGACGGTTATATAAATTTTTTCGGCAATGTCCTTGCCCTGCGCGTCCTTAGTAATTTTTTCAACATAGGAACCTTGCCCATCAGTTTTCAAAGCGGAAATAGGAACACACAGTGCGTCGCGAACTTGTCCAACGACAATATCAAGCCGCGCAGTCATGGCGGGGAGCAAAAGATTTTCTTCATCGGGCGCGCTGAACGTCACGTAGTAATAAATGACGGCATTGCTTGAGCTTGAAGAGGTTGTCGAAGAGCTTGTATCCCAAGAATTTGCTGTATCTGTTTGAGAAATTTTTGTAACCTGCGCCCTAAAAGTTTTATCGGGGTAAGCGTCTACAGTAAAGGTTGCGTGTTCGCCGATTTTAACGGAGCCTATGTCCGTCTCATCAACTTTAGCTTTAACAAGTTTCTCGCTCAAATCGGCAATGCGCATAATGACAGTTGGATTGTTTGAACCTTGAACAGCCATGGTGCCTGGAGTCTTAGGCTCGCCGACAACTACGCCGTCCATTGGCGCGGTAATAACAGTTTGATTAACGTCGTCTTCAGCCAGATCAACAGCTGATTTTGCGCGGTCGTATTCGTATTGTGCGTCCTGCAATTCTTCTAAAGACTTTGCGCCGATATTGTAAAGCCGTTCCGTCCGTTCCAATTTCTGTCGAGCATTCGTCAATGTGAAATTCGCCTGATCGAGTTTTGCCTGGAAATCTTTGCCGTCCAAAATCGCCACGACCTGCCCTTCCGTCACGTGGTCATTTTCCTCAACCAAAATATCTTGGATACGGGCGGTAACTTTTCCGCTGACTTCTACGCTATCTCGCGGCTGAATTGTGCCGGTTGCAGAGACAGTCTTAGTTAAATCCGTGCGCATAACTTCTGCCGTCTCGTAAGTTTCGGTTGTATCGTCGATAACTTTTTCATTGTAAAATTTATAACCGACCGCCGCGCTGATTACAAAAACAACAACGATTAAAATTTTCCACTTCATAAAATTTACCTCTTGAACCGTTTAAAATTTCTACAACTTAGATTTAACATAAAGTTGCGAAGCTGTCAATTAAAGGTTGTTAGTAAAAAAATTAGCCCCTTCTTGAAAGGAGCTTTAGTGCTTTACAAATTAATTAGCTATTAAAAGTTCTTCGACGATTGCTAAAATATTTTCGTGAATATCGGTGGAACTTCGCGCAAAATTTTTATCGGCGCAATTTACAATTTTCCAATCGAATTTTTGAGCAATTTCTTTGTAAGTGATATAGATTTTATTCATATAGTCGGCGTCGGATTCGTGAATATCTTCGCGACCACGCTCCTTGCGCAAGATAGCAGAAATTTTCGGCGGCATATCCAGAAAGATTGTTAAATCTGGGCGGGGCAACTGAAATTTATCGTATTCCAAATCGTCCAGCCATGTTAAAAATTTTGAACGCTCGGTTTTCTTTTTAAATTTCGCCGCCTGATAAGCCATGTTCGAGCCGACATAACGATCACTCAGAACTAAACCGCCGCTTTGATAAAAATCTTTCCAATCGCCAAAACTGGCAAATCTGTCGACGGCATAAAAAACCGCCGCCGCATAGGGATTGACAGCCTCGGCATCGCCCCCGAAATCTCCACGCAAATACATTTTTATCAGCGCGGAAGATTCGGATTCATAGTTGGGAAAACTCACACGCCTAACATTAACTTCCAAATCGCGCAATCGTTCATAAAGTTTTTTAGCCTGCGTTGCCTTGCCGGAGCCGTCCGAGCCTTCGATAACGACCAACTTGCCCACAACCGTGCACCCCCTAAGTTGCAATTCGTAATTAGTGATATGTAATGTGTAATGCTAAAAATTTTTGTGATGAAGGTAACCATTGATATTAGACAAGCTGTTGATATTTCCTGCTTACAACGGATTTTTGCAAAAATCTATAAATGCTTGTGAAGCCTTGGAGACATAACGATCTTTTTTCCACGCCAAACCAATATCGACAAAGATAGGGTCATAAAATGGAATGGCTTTGACATTTGAAGAATTTTCGCAGATAAAGTCCAATAAAAATGCAATACCGACCTCGTGTTCAACCAGCCCTTTTATCGTGACGATTTGTCCAGATTCTAGCACCGTTCGCGGCGAAATTTTCAGCGCGGATAATTTGCTTTGAACAATTTCGCGCAGATAAGAGCCTTCCTTCATCATGATTAAATCGGAATTGGCAATTTCTCTGGCTGTTATTTCTGATTTATTTGACAGCGAACTTTTTTGAGCCACGCAAACCATTAACTGATTGCGGCTCATCTTCAAAACGTTTAAATTCGGCGTGGATTCGGGTATGATTATAATTCCAAAGTCCAACTCATCGCTTTCCAATTTTTCGCGAATGGTTAGCGAACCTTCCTCAAAAAGCAATACGTCTAAATTCGGGTGAATATGCCTGAAACCAGAAAAAACTTTCGGGAAAAGATACGCGCCCATCATCGGCGGTATCCCAATTTTAATCGTGCCTTTTTGCAACTGTTTGTAATCATTGACTTCTAAAACAGCGTCTTTGATACTGCGCATGGCAAATTCAATCCGCTTGAGGAAAACCGCACCTTCCGGCGTCAAAGTCAGTTGCTTTTGGCTACGGTCAAAAAGCTGAACGCCCAATTCTGCTTCTAATTTTTTTATTGCTACTGTGATGTTCGGCTGCGATACTCGAAGTTTTTGTGCGGCGCGAGTGATATTTTTCAAGCGGCTTGCCATCTGAAAATACTCCAGTTGTCTCAGCTCCATTTAAATCACCCCTTTGATTTGAATAATTTTAGATGATTCTTTATAATAACTGCGATTTATATTTTACACCGTAAAAATTTATCTGGCAATGAAAATTTTTTGATTGGAGATAACAAACGTGATTGAATTGTTTGACGTGGAAAAAATATTCGGCACGGTGCGTGCAGTCGACAAAATAAGTTTCAAGATTGAGCGCGGCGAAGTGTTCGGGCTTTTGGGCAAAAACGGCGCAGGTAAAACCACCACAATAAAAATGTTGACACTGCAACTTAAACCGACGGCGGGCAAAATTTTTTTTGAAGGACGACCTGTTCTCGGCAATGAAATTTTTATAAAAAGTCTACTCGGTCTGGTTCCGCAACATTTGAACTTTGATCAAGATTTGACGGTTGAAGAAAATTTGGAACTGCACGCCAGATTACACCACCTGCTAAAAATTGAGCGGCGCGAGCGGATTGATGAGCTGTTAAAATTTGTAGAGTTAGAAAAAGTCCGTAAAGCTTTTGTGCGGGAATTATCCGGCGGCATGAAAAGACGTTTGTTAATCGTGCGCGGATTGATTCACCGCCCGAAAATTTTATTTTTAGATGAACCGACCGTCGCTCTTGACCCACAAGTCCGCAGAAAAATTTGGGCGTTGATAAAAAATTTAAAGGCGCAGGGAATTACAATCGTATTGACGACGCATTATATCGAAGAGGCGGAATTTCTTTGCGATCGCGTAGCAATTTTAAATCGTGGAAAATTGGTTGCCCTTGACACGACAGAAAATCTTTGCGCGTGCTGTTCATTGGAAGAAAAATTTATCGAGCTGACAAAATGAAAAATCCCTCCGCAGTTAGAGGGATTTTTTTTATGCGTGTATGACGGGGAAAACTCCCAGATTTTTTAGCCAAATGCTTTTGTCGTAAACGGCGCGGATTGATTCTCGCAAGGCGTCATCGCCGGCATCTGTCTCCAAGTCGAAGAAAAAAATATACGCGCCTAAAATCGTTCTGGCAGGGCGGGATTCGATTCGCGTCATGTTCACGCCACGTTTAGCAAATTCATTCAAAACTTCGCAAAGAGAACCTGCGCGGGAGCCGTCGATTTGGCAGATAATCAAAACTTTGTCGCCGTCAAAAGTTTCAATCGGCGCGGCGTCACGCGGGCGGTAATGAATTTCAAAAAAGCGCGTGAAATTGTTCGGGTTATCTTGAATATTTTTCGCGGCGATTGTAAGCGCATGAAGTTTCCCGGCGCGTTCGGTGCAAATGGCGGCGAAATTTTCATCGGCGGCGGCAACCAGTTCAGCGGCGCGAGCAGTCGAAGTTGTGGAAATAATTTCTGCGTCGGGGAAATTTTTTTGTAAAAATTTTCTGCACTGCGCCAGCGGTTGAGCATGAGAAAAAATTTTTTTAACTGAATTCAAATCAGCGAGCGGCTTTGTCATTAAAAAATTTTTCACTGGCCAAACGAGTTCACGAGCTATCGTCAAAGTGTCGCTACGTGCCAGCGTGTCGAGCGTGATATTTATCGAACCTTCCAGCGAATTTTCCACGGGGACAAGTCCTGCGTCGAGTTTACGCTCTTTTACACCGGTCAACACGTCAAAGATATCCGCGCAAATTTCAATGTGCCAATCTTCATGCAAAAATTTTTTCAGCCAAAGAGCCGCCTCTTCAGAATGTGTTCCCTTCGGTCCGAGTATTCCTACTGTTTTCATTTCAATCACCAAACTTTAATTTGCTTAATTCGGGGAAAAGGTCGCCGATTGATTGCGAAAGTTCTTTAGGCTTGAGCAAATCAATAACCGGTTGCATAACGCGAAAAAATTCTTCGTCGTCCTGAAGAAGTGCCAGAATTGCCGCAGTATTCGCCGCGTCGGCAAGGGCTGTATGCTCCGTGCCTTCAAAATCCCGATTCATCGCGCCAATCGCGTGCTTTAATGCCAAGCTTGAATGCAAACCAATTCTGTCATCGAACGCCTTTTGCAAATCGCGCCACTGCCTTTCCAGCTTTGCAACGTCGTAGCCAGGAATTTTGAATTTGCATTCGTATTTGAGCTGATTTATATCGGAATTGCTCCATGAATAAAGCGTCATGTCCGGTGTACCGATCCAGTCCATGAAATTTTGAAACGCCTCAGGGAAAAACGGCTTGTCCGCCACCGTCTCTTGAGTTATGCCCGTCAGCTTTGTTATGTGCTTGGTTATCTCGCCATATTGCGGGCGAACGTAGCATTGAAATTCATCAACCATGTTGTAATTTTCGTCCAACTTAACCGCGCCAATTTCTATAACCTCGTCGGTCGTGAACTTGCGAATATCTTTAAAACTTTTGCTGACGGGATTCATTTCCAAATCAATCACAATGTGAACCAAAATTTTTAACCTCCCGAAAAAATTTTTTTCTTAATTCTGGTTGCGTCTGAAAATATCCTGCCAAAAAAATTTTAAAAGTCATTGCTCGTTGAAAATAATTAAGTCTTCATCTTTAGCCGCGTAAAAATTTTTCATTTCGGCAAGTTCAGCGTCCGTGGGATTGAGCAGAGCAAAATTTTTTATCCGCCCTTCCAGATAGAGAAATTTTGCGTCGGCGGGCGTGATTATTTCGATAAGCCTGCCACCTGCGCGCAGATAATTTCTTTTCTGTTCACACAAAATATTTTCGGCGTCATTAATATTTTCGTCGACAATGAAAGCCGGCTTCAAGGGATTTGTTTTTAATTTTTCTAACAGCACCGCCGTTCCGGTGTTAAGCCCCTGTACCAACGCGACATTTCCCCAAATAGATTTTTTAATTTCAAATGCGGCGGCAACTTCTGCTACAAAATTTTTTTGAGCATTGCGCTCTTTATCTTGAAAAGCTTTTTGTTTAGCATAAGCTGTTTCAAAATCGTTAAAGACCTCTACAATTTTTTGAATCACCTGGTGCGGCTGGGTGTCTTTCATATCAAATTTGTATTCAGCTGGAATATTTACGTCAACGTCATTAATCGCCGCGCCGCGTTTACCAACAAGCACCACACAGCCTGAAAGAGCCGCCTCGCGAGGCAATCTCTCACGTCCCGGAAATTCTCCAAAGTCTATGTAAACTTTTGTCTCGGCAAGCAATGCTTGAACTTTTTGGCTTGTCATATTTTGAATCGCTTTCCAATTTATCCGCGGTGCCAAATTCATTAATGCATTTGTAATTGCATAGCCCTTTCTCGGATTGAAGGCGACAAAATTTTTTTTCAATGATAAATCCACGTCAGAAACACGGCTCAAAAAAGTTTGGCTCATGTGAGTTTCCACGGTGTACATTTTTTTTATGCCGTTCAAACGCAAAAATTGCCGCGTGTATTCAGATTGCGCGAAATGCGTTACGTCTTCGTTCTCTTTGCTGAAAGAAAAATATTTTAACAAGGGCATACCCAGCGGATTTTTTAGATAAGTCTCAAGATTATTTTTAATGTGTACAAGATAATTATCAACAGACATCCACCAAATGACGCGCTGAATTTTTTTGTAAAAGTAAAGACCTTCGGTTAAAGCTTCGGGCGCAATTAAAATATTTTTCTTATTATCTTCCGGCTCCAAAACATAGGGCACGTGATATTTTCTATAAAAATCGTGTACTGGGTTGTCTTTGTCAAAAGGATATTCCCCCAACGGATAATAAAACATATAAGCAGATACGCCAAAAGAAATCAGTTGTGAGGCAAGCTGATGCAAAGATTCGGGACCGCCCGTTTGAATATTGCCGGGGCAAAGAAGATAAACTTTTGTATCAGGATAAAGTTTCATAATCTCATCTCCAAAAAAAATGGGTCGACAAATATAAACTTGCCGACCAAAAAATTTTTCTTAAAGGTAACGTAGATAAACATAGACGGTTGAAATAATTATCGACAAAATCATCAGCGGGAATGCAACCTTCATAAAGCCGATAAACGAAATTGCACGTCCACGCTGAGCCGCCATTGATGCCACAACGACATTTGCTGATGCGCCAATAAGTGTTCCGTTGCCGCCGAGGCAAGCTCCCAATGCCAAGCTCCACCACATGGGATCAAGATTCGTCAAGCCCATTTGTCCCATATCTTTAATCAGCGGAATCATCGTCGCTACAAACGGAATATTATCAATAAACGCCGAGGCGAGCGAACTCATCCAAAGAATTATCATTGCGGTTAAGGTAACGTCGCCTTGTGTAACTTTAATAGCTTCTTCTGCCAACATTTTTATAACGCCCGTTTCAACCAGTGCACCGACAAGGATAAACAATCCGCCAAAGAAAAATATTGCGAGCCATTCAATTTTGCTGAGCATTTTGGCAATCATTTCTTCATTGTGCGAAAAAGTTATCAGCAACAAAAGGCTTGCACCCGTCAAAGCCGCTGTCGCCGATTCAAGCCCTAACATTCCATGGAACGCGAACAGAGAAATTGTTATCGCCAAAACGAACAAACATTTTTTCAAGAGAACGGGGTCGGTTATCTGACTTTTCTCGTCCAAGCGCATAACCTTATCTTGAAGTTCGGGTTTAGTGTGCAGATCGTTTTTGTAAATCATCATCAGAATTAAAACGGTGATGATAAAAATTAAAATTGATACCGCCGTCATGTTCAGGACAAAATCGCCGAAACTCAATCCAACAGCTGAACCAATCATGATATTTGGCGGGTCGCCTATCAAAGTTGCAGTGCCGCCGATGTTTGAACTGATAATTTGCGCCATAAGGAACGGTTTAACGTCAACTTTCAACTGCGCGGCAATGTTAAAAGTTATCGGCACGGTTAAAAGGACGGTCGTCACGTTGTCAAGGAGCGCGGAGCATACAGCAGTTAATACGCTCAGTGCAACGAGCAGGGCAACGGGTTGCGCCTTAACTTTTTTAGCCGACCAGATAGCCAAGAAATTAAAAAGCCCGGTCTCACTCGTGATGTTAACAACTATCATCATGCCCATTAAAAGTCCAATCGTATTGAAGTCGATATGGTGCACGGCGGTTTCCTGGTCAATAATTCCCAGCAAAATCATCAACATTGCGCCGAAAAGTCCGACAACAGTTCGGTGAACTTTTTCGGAAATGATCAGCGCGTAGGCGGTTATGAAAATCACAATCGCCACAATCGTCATAGTGTCCATCAAATTACCTTCCTTTCAAAAAATTTTTTTGTCAACGACCGTTAAAGTGATTCGTTCGCCGTCGCGTTTTATTTTAAAGTTGTAACTCTTGACGCCCGCATTTGACAGTTCAATTTTCAGCGCGAGCAATTCCCTGCCGAGTTTGTCTGTTAATTCCGGCGTGAATCCCGCTTTAGCTAGCGGCGCAGGCGGTGCTTCTGCCTCAGCTATTGCACGAAGTTTTTCGGCTTTTTTTGCGGCGGTTAAAAGTTGCTGTTCGATTGTTTCTTCCTCTACATAATTTTTTACCATATCTTTATCTGTTAAGCCGCGTGGAATTTTCGGCAATGTTATCACCTCTTCAATTAATTATTAAACTACTTCTTATAATGCCGCCGTATTCAGACATTTTCAGCAAGTGCACGATGTTTTTAATGTTAAACGGCGCGTGCTCCAAATAAATACCGGATTTATGACCAAGCCTGATATCACCATTTGACGGCTTGTCTATATTGTAAACAGCGTCGGGCGCGTCATGAATGTGTTCCGTTATAAACAAGAATTTAAATTTACTCGTCTTGCTCAAAATATTTTTTATATCTGCGTTGCTCAAATGCTGAAGAACTTGCCTAATGATTAAAATATCTCCGTCTGGCAATGGCTCATCATCGGCGGCGGCATCCATACAAAGAAATCTTATATTCGGCTGCTTAAAACGAGCGGCATTGTAGTTTATCAAATCTTCAACAACATCAACACCCGTATAAAAATAATTGTAGTTGTTTTTGTCAAAAACTTCCAAAAGATGACGCATAATCCAAAAATCTCCACACCCTAAATCGACGATATTGCGAATGTTGTTATTGGTGATCAGTGAAATTAACGTGTTGATATAGGGTACAATTATTTTTTCATCATGCGAGCCACTGCCAGAAAAAAATTTTTCGCCGGAATTGGAAAGTTTTCCCCAAGCGTTATTGGCGTATATCTCGGAAAAAATTTCTCGGTTATTCTTTATAGTCAAACGGGGGGGGGTGCAAATTTACTCATAAAATTTTCTCCTGTTATTTATCTTTAACTTTAGCCCACGTGTCTTTCAAGCCAACGACGCGATTAAAAACCAATTTATCGGGCGTGGTGTCGGGATCGACGACAAAATAGCCGAGCCGCAAAAATTGATAATGCGTGCCAGCTCCCGTCCAACGAATACTCGGTTCAATCAGTGCCTGCTTGACAATCAGCGAATCGGGATTGAGCGCGGCTATAAAATCTTCGGGCAAATTCCCCTGCGCGTCGGTCGTCAAAAGATAATCATACAATCTGACTTCGGCGGGCAAGGCAAATTTCGCGCTCACCCAGTGAATCGTGCCCTTGATTTTTCTGCCAGCCGTCGCGCCGCCGCTTTTGGACGTTGGATCAATCGTGCAACGCAATTCGACGACTTCGCCCGCAGAATTTTTTATAACTTCCTCGCATTTGATTATGTAGGCGTGCTTAAGTCGAACTTCGCCGCCGGGTTTTAGTCTGAAAAACTTTTTAGGAGCGTCTTCCATAAAATCTTCGCGCTCAATAAAAATTTCCCGCGTGAACGGAACAAATCGACTGCCGCCGCGTTTAGGATGATTTTCAGCCGCCAGATACTCAACAGAATTTTCATCGACGTTCGTCAAAACAACTTTCAGCGGCTCAAGGACAGCCATAATTCTATCAGCATTCTCGTTCAAATCTTCGCGGACGCAGTGTTCAAGCATGGCAATATCGACGACGCTATTCGATTTTGCAACGCCGATACGTTCGCAGAAATCTTTAATCGCCGCAGGAGTAAAGCCACGCCTCCGAAGTCCGCATAAAGTCGGCATACGCGGATCGTCCCAGCCGCGAACGTGATTTTCTTCCACAAGCTGACGAAGTTTTCTTTTGCTGGTGATTGTGTTCGTTACGTCCAGCCGCGCAAATTCAATCTGCCGCGGGCGCGTGTTCACATCAAAGCCTAACGAATCTAACAGCCAATCATAAAACGGGCGATGATCTTCAAATTCCAGCGTGCAGACTGAGTGAGTAATATTTTCTATGGCGTCTTCAAGCGGGTGCGCGAAATCGTACATGGGATAAATCAACCAATCGTCGCCGGTGTGATGATGAGTTGCCCGCGTGATTCGATA
>CAJONF010000018.1 GCA_905236665.1 uncultured Selenomonadaceae bacterium
CGCAAGTAGCTCCGGCAAAAGCGGACGCGGCGAAGCAGGAATGGGACATAAAGGTTTTTATAACTTTTTGTAAGTTCTCAGTAACGGCAAAAAGTCATGCAGAATGATAAAAATTGACAAAAAAATTACCCCGATATTGTTTATCGGGGATTTTTTTTATTTACTTTGAAATGATTTAGAACGCAGGAACGATTGCGCCGTTGTATTTTTCCTCAATGAACTTTTTAATCTTGTCAGACTTAATTGTAGCCAAAAGTTTCTTAATTTCGTCGCGATCTTGGTCGCCTTCACGAACGGCAACGATATTTACATAAGGCGAAGTGCTATCCTCGATAAAAAGCGCATCTTTCATGGGGTTTAAATCAGCATTCATTGCAAAATTTGTGTTAATAATCGAAATGGTTACGTCTTCAAGCGTCCTGGGCAGTTGAGCGGCTTCAACTTCTTGAATCACCAAATTTTTCGGATTTTCGGCAATGTCTTGGACGGTTGCAGTTTCATTTGCGCCGTCTTTTAGCTTGAGAAGATTAGCTTTTTGCAATAAAAGCAGTGCACGACCGCCATTTGTCGGGTCATTTGGGATAGAAACAATCGCGCCGTCTGCAATTTCGCTCAAATCTTTAATTTTTTTGGAATAAATACCCATAGGCTCGATATGCACGCCGCCGGCGTTGACAATTTTAACATCGGTGTGTTCTTTTACAAAATCATTGAGATAAGGCTCGTGTTGGAAGAAATTTGCGTCCAATTCTTTATCATTGAGCGCAATATTCGGCTGAACATAGTCGTTAAACTCGACAATTTCAAGATTTATGCCTTGTTCTTTTAAATCTGGCTTAATTTGCTCCAAAAGTTCAGCATGAGGCACGGGAGTCGCGCCGATTTTAAGTGAAATTTCTTTTGAATCCGTTTTAGCAGGCTGATCTCCACCGCCGCCACCGCAACCCGTCAATAAAAGCGTCGCCGCCAGAGTTATTGCCGCAAAAAATTTTCCTCGCATAAAATTTCCTCCTTTAAATTGTTACGCCGCGATTATATCAAAGAAAAAAATTTTGTCCATAAAAATTTTTATCCCGTTGCTAATAATTACGCCGTGATTTATAATTTAAAGAAAAAATTTTTTGAGGAGGGATTTCTTCGTGACGGAAATAGAAAAACTCAGCGAAATTTTATCCCAAAGCAAAAACGCAGTATTTTTTGGCGGTGCGGGTATGTCAACTGAGTCTGGAATCCCTGATTTTCGCAGTGCAACGGGAATTTATAATCAAAAATTGCATAAAACATTTTCTCCGGAAGAAATGGCGTCGCATAATTTCTTTTTGAATCATACTGAAGAATTTTTTGCTTTTTATCGCGAAAGATTTATTTATTTGGGCGCAAAACCAAATGTTGGACACTTTGCACTTGCTGAATTGGAGAAAAAAGGAATTTTAAGCGCGGTTATCACGCAAAATATCGACGGATTGCACCAAATTGCCGGTTCAAAGGTTGTTTATGAGTTGCACGGCTCGATTCGGCGCAGTTTTTGCGTAAAATGCGGGAAAAAATACGCTGTCGAATACATTTTAAACAATATTCCGGTTCCGCACTGCACTTGCGGCGGAATTGTTAAGCCAGATGTCGTTCTTTACGGCGAATCTCTCGATAATGACACGGTTTCCGCGGCAATTCGTGCAATTTCGGCGGCTGATACGCTGATTGTCGGCGGAACGAGTTTAATTGTTTATCCTGCGGCGGGTTTGCTCGATTATTTTAACGGTGAGCATTTAATTTTGATAAATAAGACAAAAACTCGCGCTGATTCGGACGCAGAACTTGTAATTCGCGAAAATATCGGCAAAACTCTTGCTAAAGCCGTCGAAAATTTAAAATAAATTGCTGGGAGTGGTTTTTAATTTGAATTTCTTCCAATATTTAATTCGGACAATGAATTCTTCTCGATCTTTGATATTATTTGTGGCATTTTCGGGATTTTTTTTCGTTCGGACGACTTTAATGCCGCTAGCTTACGATGATTATTCATATTCTTTCGTTTGGGACGGCGAAAATGGCGGAAATTTAGAGGCTATGCAAAATTCCGGAAATTTTCGTCGTGTTGAATCATTCGCAGATATTTTTCAGTCGATGTGGTCGCATTATTTCACTTGGGGCGGCAGAATTTTTGCTTATGGGCTGGCTCAATTCTTTTTATGGTTCGGAAAACCAATTTTTGACATAGCAAACACGGTAATTTTTATTTTTTTAATCTTAGTTATCGTGAATTTAGCAAATACATGGCTAAAAATATCGCGAGTTGCGGTTGTTTGGATATTTTTAAGCTTAATTATCTTCGCGTCGTCGTCATTAATCAGCGAATTATGGCTAACAGGCTCCTGCAATTATCTTTGGATGAGTTTTTTTCAATTATTTTTCTTAACGCCATATGTAAAAGTTTTGCGTTCACATGAAGC
>CAJONF010000019.1 GCA_905236665.1 uncultured Selenomonadaceae bacterium
GCATTAATTTGGAGGTGTTGAGGTTATGGCATTCCCGAAAAATTTTTTATGGGGTGGAGCGGTCGCGGCTCATCAACTGGAGGGCGGCTGGATTGAAGGCGGTAAAGGTATAAGCGTGGCTGACGTTATGACGGCTGGTGCTCACGGTGTGCCGCGTGAAATTACTAATGGTATTATCGACGGTAAAAATTATCCGAATCACACGGGCATTGATTTTTATCATCGCTATAAAGAAGACGTGAAACTTTTCGCCGAGATGGGCTTTAAATGTTTCCGCACGTCTATTGCTTGGACGCGAATTTTTCCACGCGGTGATGAAACTGAACCAAATGAGAAGGGCTTAAAATTTTACGACGATTTGTTTGACGAGCTGTTGAAATATAATATTGAACCGGTTATCACGCTCAGCCATTTTGAAATGCCGTACCATTTAGCAAAAACTTATGGCGGCTGGACAAATCGCAAGGTTGTAGATTTCTTTGTTCACTATGCTGAAACTGTCATGCGCCGCTACAAAGATAAAGTTAAATACTGGATGACGTTCAACGAAATTAACAACCAAGGCAACGTCGGCAACGACTTTTTCAGCTGGACGAATTCAGGTTTCCTGTTCTCCGCGTGTGAAAACAGATACGCCGCAATGTATCAATCTGCGCATCATCAATTTGTTGCCAGTGCTTTGACAGTCAAGCGCGGTCACGAAATTAATCCTAACTTTAAAATCGGCTGTATGGTGGCTTGGGTTCCGATTTATCCTTATTCCTGCAACCCCGACGACATGATAACTTCTGTTGAAGAAATGCACGACAGAACTTATTTTGCCGATGTGCAAGTTCGCGGACATTATCCCGCCTATGCTAAAAAAATTTGGGAGCGCACGGACTCTGCGCCGCAAATGGAACCAGGCGACGAAAAAATTTTGGCGGAAGGCACCGTGGATTATATCGGCTTTAGCTATTACATGAGCAAGGCGGTTAAGGCTGATTATGTCAACAAGACGAGCGAATACGGCGAATCCGAGCATACAATCGCTAATCCCTATATCAAGGTCAGCGATTGGGGCTGGTCGATTGATCCTGTCGGTTTGCGCTATGTTTTAACCACGCTTTATGAACGCTACGAGAAGCCGCTGTTTATCGTGGAAAACGGTTTCGGCGCGATTGACGTTAAAGAGGCGGACGGCTCCTGCAACGACGATTATCGCATTGCTTATCTTAAAGCTCACATTGAGCAGGCGAAAAAAGCTGTGGAAGAAGACGGCGTCGATTTAATGGGCTATACGCCGTGGGGTTGCATTGATTTAGTTTCTGCGACGACCGGTGAAATGAAAAAGCGTTACGGATTTATTTACGTCGATAAAAATAATGACGGCTCCGGCACGCTTGAACGCAGTAAAAAACTTTCTTTTGATTGGTATAAAAAAGTTATCGCGAGCAACGGCGAAGAACTCTAAAAAAAAATTCGCTTAGAACTGGGGACTAGAACTAGCTACTGGATCTAGTCCTTAATTATTGAAAAGGAGACTTTGATTTGAAAAAAATTTGGGTTGAACTTTTAGCACCGGCTGGCACATGGGAGGCATTGGTTGCGGCGGTGGAGGCGGGTGCGGACGCTGTCTATCTTGGTGGCAAAGCTTTTAATATGCGCGTGCACAACAGCAGTTTTAATTTCAGTGATGAACAACTTAAAGCGGCGATTGAATTTGCACACGGGCGCGGCGTAAAAATTTACATTACGCTAAACAATTTAATCAGCGCGGAAGAATTGGAACCGCTGGAAAAATATTTGCATTACCTAAACGAAATTCAGCCCGACGCAATTTTAGTGCAGGATTTGGCGGTTATAAACCTTGTTCAAAAGCTGGGCATAAAAATTCCCCTGCACGCGTCGATTATGATGAACACGCACAATTCCCAAGCCGTCGAACTGCTAAAAAATTTCGGGATAACCCGCGTTGTCGTCAGCCGCGAATTTTCTTTGACGGAAGTTTCTTTGATTAAGGCGCGAACCGGCATGGAGATTGAATATTTCATGCACGGCGATATGTGTTTTGCTGAATCGGGGCAATGTATTCATTCGGGCGTTGTCTTTGGGCAGAGTGGCAACCGCGGACGCTGTATGAAGCCTTGCCGCTGGAATTACAAGCTGATTGACGAGGAGACCGGCGAAACGCTCAACGATTGGTCATATAAACTCGCGCTGAATGATATGTGTATGTTCAGAAATATTCCCGACCTGATTAAAGCTGGCGTCACGAGTTTTAAAATCGAAGGGCGCATGAGACCGCCGGAATTTGTTCGCCGATTAGTCAGCACTTATCGCCGCGAAATTGATTCTTATCTTGCTGATCCGGCGGGCTACGCTGTCAACGAAGAACTTTTCAACGAGCTGTATAAAAACCGTGTACGCGAATTCACCACGACTTTTGCTTTTGGTGCACCGACAACTAGGGATATCGGTTTGACCGGTGAGCGTGAACCGAGAATTTTTTCCCGCGCTGTTGTTGAGCCTAGCTTTGATGATGTCGCCGTTAAAGAAATTTTTTCTACTGAACGGGCGATAAAATCTTTTGACGATAAACCAAAATTAACTGTTCGAGTTGCTAGTTTGGAATCTGCGCGGGCGGCGATTGATTCGGGCGCGGATTTAATTTACGTTGGCGGCGAAGTTTTTAAACCGTTAAAGCCGTGGAAAATTTCTGAACTGCAACAGGCGGCGGACATTGCTCACGCGGCAGGAAAGAAAATTATTTTGGCAACGCCGCGAACTACCAAAGACAACGATTTATCCGAATTGCAATGCGGAATGAATTTTGACGGCGTTTTGGTTGGGAATTTGGGTGCGCTGAATTTTGTAAAGAATTTGACGGACGCGCCGATTTATGCAGACGTATCGTTCAGCGTGTTTAATCCGCTTGCCGCAGAATTTTTGCAGAGCCTGGGTGCCGTGCAAGCTACCGCATCCCTTGAACTTAGTTTCGCGCAGGTTCGGAGCGTCGTAGAAAATTCGCCGTTGCCGATTGAAATAATCGTTCATGGCGCAATGGAGTCAATGATAAGTGACCATGACATTGCTAAACTTTATCTGCCGGATTATGACGAGTTCGCGACGCCGGAAAAATTAAATCGGCATTATGCGCTGGTTGACGAGGCGGGCGAAGTTCATTCTCTGCGCGTCGACCAATTCAAGCGTTGGCATATTTTTTTCGGCAAGCAACTTTGTCTTTTGCCTTATATTGAAA
>CAJONF010000020.1 GCA_905236665.1 uncultured Selenomonadaceae bacterium
ATTTTTCATTTCACGAAATAAATTTCACGTCTGATCCTCGTTTTGGAGTAAAAATCGGCGAATATATCAATCAATGCGAAATTTCCGCAGATTTTATTGCCGAAATGCTCAAAAATGAAAAAGATTCTGGCGAAATTCTGATTTTAGGTACGGAAGAATTTATGTTGCCGGCAATTATCGCAGGTCGGCGGCTTGAACGCGAAAATTTTTTAGTTTTTACACATTCCACGACGCGGAGTCCGATTGGCGTCTCAAATGACGAAAATTATCCGATTCGCGAAGGTTTTAAGCTAAAAAGTTTCTATGATTCGGCGAGAACGACATTTATTTACAATTTAAAGCACTATGACGCGGCAATTATCATGACAAACGCAGAAAATTTTACTGTTGGAGCGGAATATCTGATTTCTGCGCTGAATTTTTACGGAATTGACAAGATTTTTATCGTGAGGTGTGGAAATGTTTAGCACTTACAGAGAAAAAGACGTAAAAATTTTGTTAAAAGACATAACCGGACTAGTAAAACCGCTTGGAACGGCAGAACGCGAAAAATTAATACAATCGGGGCATCATTATTCGGAAATGTTACCGATTGAGTACGAACCGAGCGAAAAATATTTAAAAACTTACTTCAATGCGCTAAAAAGATACGCAAAAATCACTGCGGCGGCAGTAAAAAGCGTTTCTGAACAGATTTTTTTAGAAAAAGGAAAAAAAATCGTGCTGGTTTCGCTAGCCAGAGCCGGTACGCCGATAGGAATTTTGATAAAACACTATTTGGAGCAAAATTTACCGTGTACGGTCGAACATTACACAATTTCGATAATTCGCGGCGTTGGAATCGATAAAAACGCGATAAATTTTATCTTAAAACGCCATTTTCCTACAGAAATTCAATTTGTTGATGGTTGGACGGGAAAAGGAGCGATTCAGCGCGAATTGAAAGCCGCAATGCGTGATTTTCCGGAAATTAGCGCGGGATTGGCAGTTTTGAGCGATCCGGCAGGAATTTCGGAGAAATTTGGCACGCATGAGGACTTTTTAATCGCGAGTTCATGTTTAAATTCGACAGTTTCTGGACTTTTGAGCAGAACTTTTTTGCGTAGCGACATAATCGGCGAAAATGATTTTCACGGGGCGGCTTTTTATTCAGAACTTCGCGAAAAAGATTTAACGTATCAATTTATCGACGAAATTGAAAAAAATTTTGCTGACGCGCCAAAAATAAATAAATCCGCGGTAAAAATTAATAGCGGATTGGAAGAAGTAAAAAAAATAGCGGCAGATTTTAAAATTTCTGACATAAATTTAATCAAACCGAGTATCGGCGAGGCGACGCGGGTATTATTGCGGCGTTTACCGTGGAAAATTTTAGTACAAAGCCTTCATGATGAGAATTTGGAGCATTTATATCAACTTGCGGAGGAAAAAGGCGTAAAAGTGGAAGTTTATCCGCTAAAAAACTACAAAGCGTGCGGATTAATTCAAAAAATAGCCGATAATTGACATGAAAAATTTATTTGCCTGTGATTTAGATAACACATTGATTCATTCGCATAAAAAACGGCGCGAAGATGATATTTGCGTTGAAATTTATGACGGACGTGAACAAAGCTTTATTTCAGGAAAAAGTTTGGCGTTTTTGAAGAAAATATCGGAAAAAATTCTATTTATCCCGATAACAACGCGTTCAACCGAGCAATATCAGCGAATTTTTTGGACGGAAGATTTTACGCCGAAATTTGCGATCGTGGCGAATGGCGCGTACATTTTGGACGGAAAAAATCAAAAAAATTTTCTGCGAGAAGAAATTACCACAAAAAATTTAGCGGAAATGGAAAATTTACATAAAAAATATTCTAGCGACGAAAATTTTAACATTTGCCGCATAGTCGACGAAAGTTTTTTATTTTTGCGCTGTAAAGACGAGATTGACGCGGAAAAAATACATTTTGAGACGAAATTAATCGTTCAACACACAGGAAAAAAGATTTATTTGTTCCCACCCGCGTTAAATAAAGGTAACGCGCTATTAAAATTGAAAAAAATCTTTAGTCCGGACAAAATTTTTTGCGCGGGAGATAGTGAAATTGATATTTCAATGTTAAAAGTTGCGGACATGGCATTTGCGCCGAAAAATTTACATGGAAAAGGTTTTGTCGAATGTTCAGATTCACCAGAGTTCGCGGAAGAATTTTTACAAGAAATTTTCTACTCAAATTGCTAAAAATATGATAAAATCCTCCTAAAAAGAGTGTTAGGAGGATTTTTTATGTTTAAAAATGTATGGAAACGGCGTGCAAAACTTGTTGAAGAAGATTTAATCCGAGAATTACATCGGCGGGAATTTTTGGATAAAAATTTGACGCGAGCAATGGAATATAGCTTGCTTGCGGGCGGAAAAAGACTTCGTCCGATACTTTTAATGGCGGCGGCGGACGCATCGGGTACAAATGGCGAAAAATTTATCACAGTTGCAGACGCTTTGGAAATGATTCACACGTATTCTTTGATTCATGACGATTTGCCGGCGATGGACGATGACGACTATAGGCGCGGAAAATTAACAAATCACAAAGTTTTTGGTGAGGCAATGGCAATTTTGGCGGGCGATGCGCTCTTAACGCTGGCATTTGAAGTAATTTTGCGGCAAAAAGACGTTCCAAACGCGATTTTATTAGAAGTTTTGGAAGAAATTAGCGTGGCGGCGGGTGCAGCAGGTATGGTCGGCGGGCAAGTGATAGATTTGCGCTCGGAGGGGGTAAAAATTGATTTTGAGACGCTAAAACTTATGCACAGGGGCAAAACTGGAGCACTTTTTCGGGCGGCGATACGTTCTGGAGCGATTTTAGCTCAAAGTTCGCCGGAAAAATTAGAAAAACTCACGATTTACGCAGAAAATTTTGGATTAGCATTCCAAATAACTGATGATATTTTAGACGTGACAGGCGACGAAAAAATTTTAGGCAAGCCGGTCGGTTCCGATGCAAAAAATTTAAAATCGACGTATGTTAGCTTGACTTCCCTTGACGCGGCGAAAAATTTTGCTCAAAATGCGGTCGATGAGGCGTTAAATGCGCTGAAAAATTTCGGTGATGAGGCAAATTTCCTGCGCGAACTGGTAAAATATCTTGTTACCCGCGAAAAATAATTTTATCGAAAGGATTTTTTCTTGATTGCGGCGAATAGCGAATAAGATTTTTTTTAAGGAGAGGTTTTAAACATGAGAAAGATTTTTTTGACGACGTTGCTTATAATGATGATGAGCGCGGCGACGGCATTAGCGGCGAATTGGCAACATATTTACACGGATCAGAATGACAACGAGATTTATTTTGACACGGATTCTATTCAGATTACGTCGATGACGGCAGATAGAAAAGATGTCACGTTCAGCGGAGTTTTTCGCATGGATTACAGCGACAAGGGGCGTGACGCGCTGATTTCGTGGTACCGTGATTATTCAATAGTTCCGGCGGGTATCGAAAATCTTTCCTATGACATATCAACGATTCACTTCAATAAGAACGGCGACAAGAGATACTATTACATTTCGGAGCGCGTTTCTTATGATAATTACGCTTCACAAATTACGGGAATGCAATATAAAGACACCGAAGGCAACTGGCAAAAAATTCCGGTAGCGTCGGTTGTCGACGTTGAATATTTTAACGCGTTTTTGATTGTCGACGGCAAGAAATTTAGTGCAGACTATTAAGGAGAGATTATCACGGGGCTGTTGAAAAGATTAAAGTCGCCCGCAGAACTTCAAAAGATGAGCCTGACTGAACTGGAGGAGATTGCGGGCGAAATTCGCGAACTAATCTTGACGACGGTCGCGAAAAATGGTGGACATCTTGCTCCCAGTCTTGGCACAGTCGAATTGACGCTTGCACTTTACTCGGTTTTTGATTTTAGCAAAGATCGGCTCGTCTGGGACGTGGGGCACCAAGCTTACACACATAAGATTTTAACAGGGCGACGCGACACTTTCCACACACTGCGGACTTTGGGCGGAATTACCGGCTTTCCAAAGCGTGTCGAGTCGCCTTTTGATTCGTTTGGCGTCGGTCATGCTTCCACGTCGATTAGTGCTGCGCTCGGTCTGTTAATCGCCGCAGAAATTGAAAATATTCCGCGAAAAATTGTTGCTGTTATCGGTGACGGAGCGTTGACGGGTGGCATGGCATTCGAGGCTTTGAATCACGCGGGACAACTCAAAAAAAATCTGCTTGTCATCTTAAACGATAATGAAATGTCGATTGATAAGAACGTCGGCGCGTTGTCGGAATATCTTTCTAAAATTCGACTCAAGCCGCAATATCATCGCGCAAAAAAAGAGTTTGAGGATTTTGTAAAAAATATTCCCTTCCGCGATATCGGCGAAAAAATTTTGCTCGCGGCAAATTCCGTGCGTGCGGGTGTGTCGGCGGCGGTTTTTCCCGGCGCAATGTTCGAGGCTTTCGGCTTTACTTATCTGGGTCCCCTTGACGGGCATGATATCAAAGGCATGAAGGACGTTTTTTCCCGCGTCGGCGTGATTGATGCGCCGGTTTTAATTCACGTGAACACAAAAAAGGGCAAAGGTTATGTGCCAGCAGAAATTGCGCCCGAAAAATTCCACGGCGTCGGGAAATTTGATAAAGATACGGGAGAAATTATTAAGAAAAAATCGCCGCCGAGTTACACAGAAATTTTTGCTCAAGCGGTGATTGATTGTGCGGTGCGTGATGAAAAAATTGTCGCGATAACTGCCGCAATGCCAACCGGAACCGGGTTAAAAAAATTTGCTGAAAAATTTCCGCGCAGATTTTTTGATGTGGGCATTGCTGAGGAACACGCGGTAACTTTGGCGGCAGGTATGGCGGCTGGCGGATTAAAACCTGTCGTGGCGATTTATTCGACGTTCCTGCAACGCGGTTATGATCAAATTCTTCACGACATTTGCTTACAAAATTTGCCGGTGCTGTTGTGTTTAGATAGAGCAGGTCTTGTCGGCGAGGATGGCGCAACTCATCACGGTGCATTTGATTTGGCGTACCTGCGAACAATTCCGAACATAAATATTCTTGCACCGAAAGATGAAAACGAATTGCGGCAGATGATTTTCGCGGCGTTGGATAAAAATTTCCCTGTGGCGATTCGTTATCCACGTGGCGCGGGTTTGGGCGTAAAAGTTGAAACTGAACCGCAAGAAATTTCGTGGGGAAAAGCAGAAATCGTCGAACAAAGTCAATCTGCTGATGTGACGATTTTTGCAGTCGGGACAATGGTAAAATCTTGCGTCGAGGCGGCAAAAATTCTGCGCGATAAAAAAATTTCTGTCGACGTGGTGAATGTTCGATTCGTCAAGCCGTTCGACAGAGAATTGATAAAAAAATCTGCGCGGGAGTCAAAATTTTTGGTCACGTGCGAGGAAGGAACTTTGGCGGGCGGATTTAGTTCAGCAGTCGCAGAATTTTTAGCGGACGAAAAAATTTCAACGCCGCTCCTAAGGATCGGCATAAAAGACGAATTTACAGAGCAGGGAACTCGCGCCGAACTTTTAGACTTGCTCGGATTGACGCCGGAAAAAATTTCTCAACAAATACTTGAACGCTTCAACGAATTAATTTTCGGATTTTTAATGGTGACGACATGAAACAACGACTAGATATTCTGTTGACGGAAAAAAATTTTTTTGACAGCCGCGCCCGTGCTAAGTCGATGATTATGGCGGGAAAAATTTTGGTCAATGGGCAAAAAATTGACAAGGCTGGAACTTTGATTAACGTTGATTCAGAAATTCGCGTGCTCGGCGAAGAAATGCCCTTTGTAAGTCGCGGCGGCTTGAAACTTCAAAAGGCTTTGGACGTGTTCAAAATTAATCTTGTCGGGAAAATTGCGGCGGACGTTGGCGCGTCGACGGGCGGTTTTACAGATTGTATGTTGCAACGCGGTGCAAAGATGGTTTATGCTATCGATGTGGGCTACGGTCAGCTGGCATGGAAATTGCGCAATAACATTCAAGTAGTCAACATGGAGCGCACGAATATTCGCAACGTCACGCAGAGAGATTTTTATTACGGCTTGCCGGAATTTATTTCAATAGACGTGGCATTTATCTCGCTGGAAAAGGTTTTGCCGGTTGTCTTTGACACGTTAAAAGATTCGGGCGAAGTCGTTGCGCTTATAAAACCACAATTCGAGGCGGGACGTGAACACGTTGGTAAAAAGGGCGTTGTTCGTGATAAAAAAATTCATGCGGCGGTTATCGAAAAAATTTTGAACTTCGCGGCGGGTGTCGGCTTTAAAATTTGCGGCTTGGAATTTTCGCCCGTCAAAGGTCCCGAAGGCAACATAGAATATCTAGTGTATTTAACAAAAAATTTCCCTGCAGAAAATTTTACAGGAGAAATTTCCGTGGTGGTTGAGGCGGCTCACGCTGAATTAGATTGATATATGGAGAGCAAAGCGATGGCACGACAAAATATTTTCGGCACGGTGTTTGGAGTGGATGCCGGCATGATGCAGTTGGCAGTTTTTCCGAACATGAGCAAACGGCGGGCTGGCGAAATCGTCGACCGCATTTTTAATTTTTATCATAATAAAGACGTGCGCCTTGTCATGCCCGCGACGGAGGCGCGCCAATTCCGTAAGGAGGAATACGGCTTGCCCTGCGTCGAACGCGTTCATGTCGATATGGCGTTGAGTATCGGCGGCGATGGGACACTTTTAGGCGTTTGTCGCAGATTCGGCGAGCAAAATGTTCCTGTTTGCGGAATAAATCTGGGCACGCTAGGATTTTTAGCCGATATTGAGCCGCGCGAACTTGAAGGGCGTTTAGCAAAAATTTTAGCTGGTCAATATCGCGTGGAACGGCGGCTACTTTTAAGTGGCTATATTCGCAACGAGCTGGGCGAAAAATTTTTAGGCAATGCGATTAATGATGTGGTTGTTACCAAAGGCGGCGTTGCCCGAATGTTGAGGCTTGGCTTATACATAAACCAGACGCATTTAATGGATTATAAGGCGGACGGTTTGATTGTTTCAAGTCCGACAGGTTCTACAGCTTATTCTCTTAGCGCGGGCGGTCCCATTTTAAATCCGACGATTCGCGCCTTGCTTTTAACACCGATTTGCGCACATACTTTCCAAATGCGACCGCTTGTTGTCAGCGAAGACGACGAAGTTTTGATAAAAATTTCTGCCATGCAAGACGTTATGGTCACGTTGGACGGGCAAGTCAGTCATCAAGTTCAGCCCAATGATGAAGTTGTTGTCCGAAAAGCAAAGGCCACCGCGCAGATTGTCAAATTCGACGATAAAAACTATTATGACGTATTAAAAGCCAAGATGTGGAGCAACTGAATTGCTGTACAAATTTTAGGAGGGTGATATTTAATGACAATGGCAATGACAATGAGCGAGAAAATTCTTGCACGCCACGCCGGACTTGATTCGGTGGAGGCGGGACAGTTGGTTATTTGCGATTTGGATTTGGTTATGGCAAATGACGTGACGGGACCGCCATCAATAAAAGAATTTGAAAAAATCGGGCGACCTGTTTTCTCGTCAGAAAAGATCGCGCTGATTCCCGACCACTTCCAGCCCGCAAAAGACATAAAGAGCGCAGACCTTGCAAAAATTATGCGCGATTTTGCCGGAAAAAATAAAATCAAACATTATTACGAACAGGGGCGCGTTGGCATTGAACACGTTATCCTTCCGGAATTCGGAATTGTTGCGCCGGGTATGTTGATTATCGGCGCGGACAGTCACACCTGCACTTATGGCGCGGTAAATGCTTTTTCAACGGGCGTGGGCACAACTGATCTTGCTGTCGGACTGGCAACGGGTAAAGCGTGGTTCAAAGTTCCCGAAGCAATTAACGTTCACATAACCGGCAAGAAACCGAAAAATATTTGCGGCAAGGACGTTATCTTGACGCTGATTGGCAAAATCGGTGTGGACGGCGCACTTTATAAAGCTTTGGAATTCACCGGCGAGGGCGTAGCTGAACTTTCTATGACAGACCGCTTGACGATTTCTAATATGGCGATTGAGGCTGGCGCAAAAGCCGGCGTTTTCCCTTATGACGAGGCTTGCGAACTTTACGTTTCTCGACGTGTGAAAAAAACTTTTGAGCCTGTTACCGCTGATCCCGACGCTAAATACTGCGCGACTGTTGAAATTAATCTCAGCGAATTAAAACCTGTCGTTGCACTTCCGCACCTACCTGAAAATGTTAAACCCGTTGAAGAGCTTGGCGAAATTAAAATTAATCAAGTAGTTATCGGCTCCTGCACCAATGGTCGGCTTGAGGATTTGGGAATTGCGGCGGGAATTTTGCGTGGACGAAAAGTTCATCCAAATGTTCGTTGCATAATCATTCCTGGTAGCCAAGAAATTTACAAAGAGGCGATGCTTTGCCATTGGCTTGAAATTTTTATTGAGGCAGGCTGTGTTGTCAGCTGTCCGACGTGCGGACCATGCTTAGGAGGCTACATGGGTATTTTGAGCGCGGGCGAACGTTGCGTTTCTACCACGAACAGAAATTTCCGCGGGCGTATGGGTCATGTTGACAGCGAAGTTTATTTGGCAAGTCCATTCGTAGCGGCAGCGTCTGCTATCACAGGAAAAATTTCTACTCCCGACGAGGTGATTTAAATGAAACTTGAAGGAAAAGTCTGGCGTTATGGCGACAATATCGATACCGATGTTATAATCCCTGCGCGTTATCTGAATACGTTCGATCCTGCCGAGCTTGCTAAACATTGCATGGTTGACATTGACGAAACTTTTGCCGCAAATGTTAAGGCGGGCGACATCATGGTTGGTGGAAAAAATTTTGGTTGCGGTTCCAGCCGTGAACACGCGCCCGTTGCTATCAAGGCGTCTGGTATTCCCGTTGTCATTGCCGCGAGCTTCGCGAGAATTTTTTATCGCAACGGAATTAATATCGGCTTGCCGCTCCTTGAAATCGGCGACGCTGTAGAAAAAATTTCTGCTGATGACGTTTTAAAAATCGACACGGACACCGGCACGATTGAAAATTTAACGACGGGCGATATTTTCCATGCACACCCGTTGCCCGCCTTTGTACAAGAAATTGCCAATGCTGGCGGTCTGATAAATTATATAAAGAGTAAAAAATAATTTCGTTCAAGCAAAAAAAAACTCTCTCAAGATTCGGGAGAGTTTTTTTTTATGCTGTAATTTTTAATCGTTAATCGGTCGTTGATAGAAGAACGGCTTATAACTAACGTAACCCATTTGCCGCGAATTTAAAATCGACTCTGTGCCACCGACAAAGAGAATACCGCCAGGCTTTAACGATTTAAAAAAGTTTTGATAAAGTTGAGCCTTTGCCTCTTCAGTAAAATAAATGACGACGTTGCGACAGAGAATCAAATCAAAATTGCGCTCGAAGCTATCTTTTAAAAGGTTATGGCGTTTGAAATCGACGGGCATTTTAATTTCCGGCTTGATAACAAATTTTCCGTCGGGCGTTTTGGTGAAGTATTTAACTTTACGATCGGCGCGCATGGCTTTAATTTCGTCGGCGGTGTAAATGCCTCTCTTCGCCTTGCCGATAATTTCAATATCCAAGTCGGTTGCCAAAATTCTGTGGCGTTTATTTGGCGTCAATTCCTTCATGATAATCGACAAGGTGTAGGGTTCCGCGCCGATTGAACAGCCTGCGCTCCAAATGTTAAGCGAATCGCTACGTTTGAGCAGGTAAGGAATAACGTCATTTTCCACGATATCAAACTTGTCGGGGTTGCGGAAGAATTCGGAAACGTTTATCGTCAAATATTCGATAAAATCCGCGAAACGCTGTTTATCTTTTACAACATCGTTAAAAAAAGCTGTGTAACTTTTAAACGGCGTCTTTTGAATCAAATTGTTGATACGCCGGCGCATTTGCTGTTCCTTGTAAAGTTGCAAATCAATGCCGGTTTTTTTGTTCAGCTTGTCTTTAAAAAGTTCCCAATCTCTATCATCCATAAAATTTCCCCCTTAGTAAAAAACTTTACCAGCATTGTAGCAGAGATTGAGAATAATTTCAACAGGATTAAAACGCATTAGTGGTTGTTGCTAAAGTCAAATCCGAATATTCGCCGGAAGGTTGGCTTGTAGTTGAAGGAGCCGGATAATCTTCTATGGTATAAGCCGGAGGGGAAGGAATATCTTCAATCGACGCCGCGGAGAAACTCGCGCTGGAACCTTCGCCGGAAATTTCGTCGGGGCGCAATACTTCGTAAAGCCAATG
>CAJONF010000021.1 GCA_905236665.1 uncultured Selenomonadaceae bacterium
ATTTCCGACACCAGATTAATTTCTGTGGAGCAATATTATATCCCGTGGCAAATCGAAGTTTTTTCTAATAATAAAAAAGTTTTTTCACACACGCTAAATTTTGAAGGACAACCTGTCTGCATTACGTACACGGAAGACACTTTAGGGGATATGCTGGTTTCTTTACCTTTCATACGCGAGTTTAAAAAAATTCATCGTTGTGAGCTTTCTATCTGCGTACAAGATATTTATCGTGAACTCGTTTCGAGTCTTTATCCCGATATTCCCCAAAGAGAATGGATAGATTTTAAAACGTATGCAACTTATTCTTTAAGAATGATTCGTTCTCCTTTTCCTGGCATGGATGTTCGTAATATGCCAATGGAGCTTAATGCCGGAATTCAGCTGGGAATTAATTATTTGCCGCCGAAAGCCGACTTTAAACCTACTGAACCGCCTGTCACAAATGATCCCTATGTTTGCATTGCCGTGCAAGCGTCCGCTAATCGAAAAGCGTGGCGTTGGTCGGGCGGCTGGGATGTTGTTGTTAATTACTTGAAAAGTTTGGGCTATCGTGTCTTTTGCATTGACAAAAATTCGTGGGCAAATAACGACGGTGCGACAGTTATTATGCCTGAAGGCGCAGAAGATTTTACCGGAGATCATTCTTTGATAGAGCGGGCGAATATGCTTTATCATGCGCAATTTTTTATCGGATTAGGTAGCGGTTTGGCGTGGTTGGCAGACGCTGTTGCTTGTCCCGTCGTGCTGATTGCTGGCTTTTCGCAAGACTGGTGCGAATTCTATACGCCGTATCGCGTGGCAAATCGATTCGTGTGCAACGGCTGTTTTAACGATATTCGCGTTAATTTTTTGAGCAAAGAAAAACGTTGCCCCTATCATCAAGATACGCCGCGGGAATTGGAATGTCAGAAGAAAATTTCGCCGCGCATGGTAATCAATGCAATCGAACGGCTGATTATCGACAGGGGTTTATTGCCGCCAGCCCTCGCATAAATTCTTTCTTAATAAAAAGCTGTCACCTTCATTCGGGTGGTAGCTAATTTTTTTTATTTGCGGCGTTGACAGCAAGAATAAACCAGTATAATATCGACAATACATAAGATAAATAATCTACTCTGTTTGAGGAGGATTGAGAAAAACTTTTCGCGATGCAACACCAAAAAAACTTTACAGGAGGAAAAAAATTTATGAGCAATGCAGAACTTGATCTTCAGGCTTTGATAAAAAAAGCCGAAGCGCAAGAAGATTTCCCAGAAGTGCCGCTTGACGAATTCACGCCGCCGACTTATGAGGAATGGAAACAGGCGTGTATCGAACTTTTGAAAGGCGCACCGTTCGAGAAAAAACTTTTCACCAAAACTTATGAAGGTATCACTTTTAGCCCAATGTATTTCCACGGTGATACTGAGCCGATTCAGCCGACAAAATCTTTCCCGGGCATGGGCGATTATCTGCGCGGCGTCGAGGCAAATGGTTACGTCAACGCCCCGTGGGGTATCGCTCAAGCTTGCGACGAGACATTGCCGGAAGAAAACAACGAATTACTTAAACGCGAGATTGAAAAAGGTTCGACCGTCTACAATGTCAAAGTGGACTGCGCGACTCGCAAAGGTAAAGACGCCCGCGAATGTGAGCATATCGGTAAACACGGTTGCAGTGTGACGACCTTGGGTGACGTGGAAACTTTGCTTAAGGATCTCAAGCTTGACAAATATCCGCTGTATGTTTACGCCGGTGAATCTGCCTTGCCACTGCTTGCACTGATTGTTGCGGCGGTTAAGAAAAATGGCGGCGACGTTACTAAACTTAAAGGCGTCATCGGTGCAAATCCCATTGCTGAATACGTGGCTAATGGCTGGCTCGTTCAAGATCTTGATAAACTTTTTGACGAGGCGGCTGTTGTTGCTAAATGGGCTGTCAAAAATTCTCCTGCTGTCAAAACTGTGTTTGTTAAAAGCAATGTCTTTTCAAACGGCGGCGCAAATGATATCCAAGAAGTCGCTTATACGCTGGCAACGGGTGTGGCTTATCTGCGCGCACTGCTTGACCGCGGCTTGACGATTGATCAGGCGGCGTCACAAATTATGTTTGGCTTTTCAATGGGCGCAAATTTCTTCATGCAGATTGCTAAACTCCGCGCAATTCGTCCTATCTGGGCGCAGATTGTTAAAGCATTCGGCGGCAATGAAGAATCCCAGAAAATTCATATTCACGGACGCCCGGCGAAATTCTTTAAGACTGTTTACGACCCGTATGTTAATCTTCTTCGTGACACAACGCAACTTTTCAGCGGCGTAGTTGGTGGCGTCGACAGTTTTGAAAATTCCACGTTTGATGAGCCGGTTCGCAAGGGTGACGAATTCAGCCGCCGTATTGCCCGCAATATGCAAATCATTCTGCAGGAAGAATTTGGACTCCTTCAGCCGATTGACCCCGCCGGCGGCTCATGGGCTGTTGAAACTTTGACTAAACAGATTAAAGAAAAAATCTGGGCAGAATTCCAAGTTATCGAAGGTAAAGGCGGTATCGTTGCCGCGCTCAAAGAAGGTTATCCGCAAGAACAAATCGCCGCTGTACTCGCGGCTCGTTTCAAGGCGGCTGAAACCCGCAAAGATCGTATCGTTGGCAACAATATGTATCCCAACATGACAGAGGAACGCATTGACCCGCGCCCCGAAAGTCAAGCTGAGAACATGAAGGCTCGCAAGGCGGCTATCGAAGCTTTCCTTGCAAATGTTGACGCAAAAGACGCGCTCGCCGCTGTTAAAGTTGACGACGTGGACAGCGTGATTGCCGCGGCTGAAAAAGGCGCAACCATTGCTGAAATTAGAAAAGCTCTTGGTACGGCTGAAGTTGCGGAGATTAAAAATATTTCTGCTCATCGTTGGAGCGAACGTTTTGAAGCTCTGCGCGAAAAAACCGAAAACTTCAAAGCCAAAACCGGTGACAATGTTAAAATCTTCCTGGCGAACATGGGACCCATTCCTCAACACAAAGCCCGCGCAGATTTTACTACAGGTTTCTTGCAGGTCGGCGCGTTCCAAGTTTTGGGCAATAACGGTTTCCCGACTGTTGACGAGGCGGCTCAAGCGGCTAAAGAATCCGGCGCGGACGCAGTTGTCATTTGCTCCACCGACGCCACCTATCCCGAAATTGTCCCCGCACTCGCTCCTAAACTTCATGAAGTTTTGCCCAATGCCACGGTTTATCTTGCCGGCACCGCCCCCGCTGAACTCGTCGAAACTTATAAGCAGGCGGGTATTGACGATTATATTAACGTTAGGGCGAATTGTTATAAAGTTATCCAAGCACTTCAACAGAAAAAGGGGATGGAATAATGGCACAGTACAACAATCCGGACTTCACGCAGATTGGTCTGAGCGACGCCCCGGCTTCTGAGGCGGCACAGTGGAAGTCTAAATTTGAACAGGCGGCTAAGGCTGATTATGACAAGCTCATTTATAAAACTATGGAGCACGTTCCGGTTAAGCCGCTGTATACGCATGATGAATACGCGCATATGAATCATCTTGATTTTGTTAGCGGTATTCCCCCATTCCTGCGCGGTCCGTATGCAACGATGTATGTTTTCCGCCCGTGGACAGTTCGTCAATACGCCGGATTTTCCACGGCTGAAGAATCCAACGCTTTCTATCGCCGCAATCTCGCCGCCGGTCAAAAGGGCTTGTCGATAGCTTTTGACTTGCCGACACACCGCGGCTATGATGCAGATAATCCCCGCGTTTTCGGCGATGTCGGTAAAGCGGGCGTTAGCGTCTGTTCAATGCTTGACATGAATATTTTGTTCAGCGGCATTCCCCTTGATCAAATGTCCGTGTCAATGACGATGAACGGCGCAGTTTTGCCGATTCTGGCATTCTTCATTCAGAGCGGCATTGAACAGGGCGTCGATAAATCTATCCTTAACGGCACAATCCAGAACGATATTTTAAAAGAATTCATGGTTCGCAACACCTACATTTATCCGCCGGATATGTCAATGCGAATCATTGGCGATATTTTCGAGTACACGACAAAATATATGCCGAAGTTCAACAGCATTTCGATTAGCGGCTACCACATGCAAGAGGCTGGCGCACCTGCTGATATTGAACTTGGTTACACGTTGGCTGACGGACTTGAATATA
>CAJONF010000022.1 GCA_905236665.1 uncultured Selenomonadaceae bacterium
AAGAAATTTGGAACTGGGCGTTAAGCTACCGATTTTTTTTGGTTCGTCGATAAATTTTTTTAGAAATAAAATTCTGTTCATAAAATTTTCTCCTTGAAATTTAAAATAAGCAGGGCGCGTCTCGGCAACCCTGCTTGAAATTTTTTTGTTCAAGATTTTTTGTAGCGTTTGTTGAATTTTTCAATGCGTCCGCCGGCTTTAACATCGCGCTGGCGACCGGTGAAGAACGGGTGACATTTTGAGCAAACGTCTACGCGCAATTCTTTTTTTGTGGAGCCGGTTTTAAAAGTATTGCCGCAACCGCAAATAACAGTAGCTTCGAAATATTGCGGATGAATTTTTTCCTTCATGCTTAGCACCTCCTAAATACAGTTGACGCAAAAACCGCGCAGGGTGTATTATACGCGCTGTAAATTTTAATTGCAAGTTTTTTATTGTTGGCAAATAAAGGAGAAATCTTTAAATGGCACTCGATACTTATCATTGCAGTATATGCGGGCGGCGCATAAAAATTACTACCCGCGCAGATATGCCTGTTCTTGACCCTAATACGGGTTTTGCTATTTGCAGGAATTGTGTAAAAAAAATTTATCAATTTGTGGAAGAGGACGAGATACGCAGAAATCGTTCGCTCAAAAAAAATTTTAAAGACGCGCTGGGCGATCTGTTAGAAAAAAATAAACCGCACGTCATTAAAGAATATCTTGATGAATTTATAATCATGCAGGAGCGTGCTAAAAAAATTCTGTCTGTGGCGGCTTATAATCATTATAAGCGCATGAAATACGATTTGGATAACCGCGACGTTGATTCAGAAATTGACAAATCAAATGTAATTATTTTGGGACCGACCGGTTGCGGAAAAACTGCCTTGCTTAGTCACCTGTCGAAACTTTTGGATATTCCCTTCGCCGTGACGGACGCCTCTAGTTTGACAGAAGCGGGTTTTGTAGGTGCGGACGTGGAAGTTGCCGTGAGAAATCTTTATTACGCGGCGGGCAGGGATATTGAAAAAACTGAGCACGGAATTATTTATCTTGATGAGTTTGACAAGATAGCGCGCAAATCCGGCGAGAACAATTCCATAACTGCCGACCCCGGTCATGAAGGCGTTCAACAAGGTTTGCTGAAAATGTTGGAAGGTAGCGTAGTTGAATTCACCGAGCGCGGGCAACGTAAACACCCTGAAGCTCCGACCATTAAAGTAAACACGAAAAATATTTTGTTTATCGTGGGCGGCGCATTCGTTGGCATTGAAAAAATCGTTGAGAAACGTCTTAAGAAAAATGATTCGCCAATCGGATTCGGCTCGGAAATTCCCTCCAAAGAAGATACCGATGAGAAATTTAACGAATTGATTCACCAGGTGCGCCCTGAAGATTTGATGAAGTACGGAATTATTCCGGAAATTATCGGACGGTTGCCGGTTATTTGCACGCTTGAAACGCTGGACGAAGACGCTTTATTGAGAATTTTAACTGAACCGAAAAATGCGCCCGTCAAGCAGTATGAAAAACTTTTGGCAATGGATAATGTTAAGCTGGAATTCGATGAGGCGGCATTGCGTCGAGTCGCGAAGATGGCAATAGAACGTAAGACGGGAGCGCGTTCACTCAAAGGAATTATCGAAGACGTGATGCTTGACGTGATGTTTGAGATACCGAAATCTGATGAACCGCGCCGCGTCGTCATAACAGAAGCTTGCATAAAAGGTGAAGAACAGCCGCAAATTTTCCCGCTCGAAGAAGTAAATCTTAACAAGGAATCGGCATGATGAATACCATTGATTTTGCGATAATCGGCGGCTCCGGCACGCTTAGTAGTGATTTTCCGAAAAATTTTTCTGGCGTGGAAATTTTAGAGGATAATTTATTTTTCGACACGCCTTATGGCAAAAGTCCCGCGTTCAGATTGTGCAACGTGAGCGGGAAAATTTTTTTAACGTGTAAAATGCATGGCTGGCGAAGTGGCATTACCCGCGCAGATTCAAGCCGACAAATTTTCTGGACATTTCGCGAAGTCGGCGTTAAAAAAATTCTGTCGGAAGGCGGCGTCGGCACAATTAATCACCTGCTCAATCCCCGCGATTTGATGATCCCCGATGATTATTTAGATTTATCCATGCGAAAAGATGTTCAGCTTGACGGGCGGTACTTGCTGATTATGCGCGAGGCTCTTTGTCCTGAACTGCGCGAAAAACTTTTGACTTCAGCTAAAAAATTTTTCACAGGCAGAATTTTTGAGCGCGGAATTTACGCCGTGACGGACGGTCGCCATTTTGAAAGCCCTGCAGAAATTTCTATGCTCAAAGGTCACGCGGATATTGTCGGACAAAGTTTAGCTCCCGAAGTTTATTTGGCGCGGGAAATTGGCGCGTGTTATGCAAATTTATCGTTCGTGGTAAATTATGGCGAAGGGATTAACGTCTGGTCGCATGATGTCATGAAAAATATTTTCTTCGACGACGCGCAGTTAATCGGAAATATTTTGCTTGACGTAATTAAAAATACCTCTGCTGAAAAAAATTCTTGCCATTGCTTGGAACTGCGTAAAGAAACTCTGCTGAAAGAAATTTACGACGCTGAATAAAAATAAAAAACCCGTGACGTAAAATAAATGCCACGGATTTTTTTTATTTCAGCCTTCGCAAAAATATTTCATTCCGGTTTTCTTCCACTCTTTTTTTGTGTAAAGAATTTTAAAATCAGTCACGCCCGATAAATTCGACAGTTCGCCGATAAATTTTTCGCATTCGTCGCGGGTTTTGGCGTGAATCATCGTATAAAGATTATAATTCCAATTTGGCGCGGGCGTCCTATCGTAACAATGAGAAACTGCCGTGTGTGAACTCATGATTTTTGCTGTGTCATCTAATTTTTCGGGCGGCACGCACCATGCACAAAGCGCATTTGCATTAAAACCTACTTCGCGATGACGGAGAACAGCTCCCATCTTGCGAATTTTTTTTTCGTCGATTAATTCTTGTACCCGCCGTAAAAATTTTTCCTCGCTTATGCCGACGCGCTGAGCCAAAACTTTATATGGCTCTTCGCACAGCGGAAAATCTTCCTGTAAAACTTTGATAATTTCCTTGTCTTGCCGGCTTAAAATTTCCAAGTCCTTCCCTCCGAGCTATTGGAGCTTGAACTGCACATTGATTTTGTATTTTTTGTTCGCCTTTAGCTTTAACATATCTTCCACGCCGCGCAGAGATCGAATTTCTGTTAAAATTTTCGATTCGCAGTCGGAGTTCGGCGTTAAGAGCGTGAACCAGAGATTATAAACTCCTTCGCGCTCATAATTATGCGTTGCACCGGGATATTTGTTTACAGCTTGAGCTACCGCGCAAATTTCTGACGGCTCAACCTTCAACGCAACCAAAGTTCCCTGATAACCCAGCCGATTCGAGTCAAAAAAAGTTCCTATTCGCCGCAAAAATCCCGCAGATTTTAATTCACGCACTCTGGCAAGAACTGTTCCTTCGTCCGTATCCAATCGCCGCGCCATTTCTGCAAAAGGATGGCTGCAAATCGGTATATCGCCCTGCAAAATATTCAGCAAAGCCTTATCGAAATTTGAAAGCCTCGTCATACTGCCTCTCCCCTTCACACCGCATACGCTCAACGGTGCAAAACTTTCTTGCGGCTATTTTATCAAAGAATTTATGATAACGTCAAGCAATTCTGAACGACCTTCATTTTTTATTGAAGAATAAGGCAAAATTGATTCCGCGTCGATATTTAAAGTATTTTTTATCGTGTCGAGATGTTTTTGTCGCTCCGTTTTGCCGATTTTATCTAACTTTGTGGCGACGATTAGCACCGGCAAATTTTTTTCAAGCAAACTCTCAAAAGATTTTAAATCAGATTCTTGCGGCGGATGTCTCATGTCGATTAATTGACAGACAAATTTTATATCGCGGCGGCTTGAAAGGTATTCGTCGATAAATTTCGCCCAAATTCTGCGATTCGTCTTGGAAGTTTTCGCATAACCGTAGCCGGGCAAATCAACCAGATAAAATGCGCGGCGTTCGTCAGAAATTTTTAACTCAATGCGAAAAAAATTTATCGTCTGCGTTTTACCGGGTGTGCCACTAATCCGCGCTAATGATTTTCTATTCGTCAAAGAATTTATCAGCGAAGATTTACCAACATTTGAGCGACCAACAAAGACAATTTCCGGCAAAAATTCTTCCGGACAAGTTTTTCTGCTTACTGCCGACGTTATGTACTCGCTTTTTATAATTTTGACTTCTTCCATAAAAATTTCCTTTCGTTCAAAAAAATTTATGCCCGTCTCTTAATTGAGGCGGGCTTTTTTAAATTTCAATGTTTCCTGCTGCTAAAACTTCTGCGACTGTCAGATTATCGGCGGGATTTTTATCCGACAAGAATTTTATTAAATTTATCACGCTGTCCATTGCTTCTATATCGTTTTGGACTTGAAAAAATATGTCGTCGTGATGTGAGCCAATATACCGGTCTTCTTTGATTATATTTAATTGTCGTTGCAGGTCTTTAATCGTCATAAAAATTCCCCTTTGCGTTGAAAATTTGCATTGCCTTTGATAAACTTTAACATAAAAGGAGGCGAATTTCAATGCAAGACAAAAATTCAACTGCAAAGAAAATTAAAGAGGTAGAACAAGCTTTTGACAGACGGCGGCGAACTTTCGGTTTGATTTTTGGACCTTTACTCGCGATTGGCGTAATTTTAACGCCGATTGACGCCTTAACGCCGGAAGCGCACAAATTATTAGCAATTATGGTGCTTGTTGCGCTGTGGTGGATAACTGAACCGGTTCCAATCCCCGTTACGTCTTTAATTGGTCCGACTTTAGCCGTAATTACGGGCGCGATACCTGCCGGCGCGGCTTTTTCCGCATTTTCCAACCCAATGATATTTTTATTTATGGGCGGATTCATTTTGGCAAAGGCTATGATGATGCACGGGCTTGATAAACGCTTTGCGTATTGGCTTTTGTCAAGAAGTTGGGTTGGCTCCAATCCGCGCAGAATTTTTTTGGCAATAGGTCTGGCTACCGCGCTTTGTTCGGGCTGGGTGAGCAATACCGCGACCGCCGCGATGATGTTTCCAATTTGTTTAGGGCTTTTGAACTCGATTAAAGATATGATGGCGGCGAACGGTCGCGAAATTGATTTATCCGAATATAAATACGCAACGGGTTTAATGTTGATGACGGCTTATTCAGCGTCAATCGGCGGCGTTTTAACTCCGATAGGCACGCCACCAAATTTAATTATGCTCGGTTTCCTTGATTCAATGGAAAATATTCACATTTCGTTTTTTGAGTGGATGATTTGGGGATTTTTCGCAATGTTTTTTTATTTTATCATTGCTTACATTGTTTTATCGAAAATGTTTCCGCCTGACGTTGATAAAATCGACGGCGCAGAAAAATTTATACGCGACAAGATAAACGAGCTTGGAGATTGGACACGTTCGCAAAAAAATACGCTCCTTGCATTTATCGTTGCCGTTTTACTCTGGATTATTCCCGGATTTTTAAATATTTTCCTCGGCTCAACCAGTCCGGTTTTAAAAATGTACAATCAACTTTTCCCCGAAGCTATTGCGGCGATGGTCGGTGCACTTTTGCTTTTTATTTTGCCCGTGAACTTTTCCAAACGCGAATTCACAATCACTTGGAAAGAGGCGGCAGCCGGCATTGAATGGGGCACGCTGATTTTATTCGGCGGCGGCTTGGCAATGGGCGGCATGATGTACAAAACCGGTTTATCGCAATGGCTGGGAGATTTAATCGTCGGAGCAATGGGCGGCGCGGCGTCGCAAGTCGTTTTGGTCGCTGTATTCTCGGTTTTGGCTTTGCTTTTGTCAGAATTAACCAGTCACACCGCCGCAACAAATATGATTGGTCCGCTGGCAATAACAATCGCGGTTTCCGCCGGATTAAGTCCCGTGCCTGTGTCAGTCGGCATTGCCTTGAGCGCGTCGCTCGGATTCATGTTGCCTGTTTCCACGCCGCCCAATGCCATTGTCTACGCCAGCGGCTATGTCCCGATTACAAAAATGATTAAGACGGGCGTTTACATAGATTTTATCGGAATTGCTTTTGTAACCATTCCGATTGCCATTTGGTTAGTCAATATGATTGTCGGCTGATGAAAAAATCCCCGCAAAACTTCACGGGGATTTTTTTTTGCGAAAATTTTTAATGAACAGCTACAGATTTTACCGTGCCGAGCTTTTGAATGTCAGAATCTTTTCTATCGCCGTAAATTTTTATTTTCGACAGCGCGTCTTCAAGTTCTGCAAGTTCTTTTTCAGTTAAAATCACGTCAACCGCGCCGAAATTTTCTTTTAAGCGTTCATCGCGGCGCATACCCGGAATCGGCACGACGAAATTATTTTTGCACATTAAAAACGCCAAAGAAATCTGCGCGGGCGTAGAATTTTTTTCTGCCGCAAATTTTTTTACTAAATCAAGTAAATTTTGGTTCGCGTCCATATTTTCCTTATAAAACCGCGTGATAACTCTGCGCACGTCGTCGCCCTCGAATTTTGTTTGAGAATTATATTTCCCGCTCAAAAATCCGCCCGCCATCGGCGAATAAGCCACGAATCCGATATTTAATTCCTTGCACAGCGGCAAAACTTCTGCCTCAACTTTGCGCTCCATGATTGAATACTCACTTTGCACGGCGGTTAGCGGCGTGACAGCGTGGGCGCGGCGAATTTGTTCGGGATTTGCTTCAGAAACACCCCAAGCGCGGATTTTTCCTTCTTTAATGAGTTCGCCCATCCAAAAAGCAACTTCGGCGATATCGCGATTGGGCGGGACGCGGTGTTCATAATATAAATCAATAAAATCTGTCTGCAAACGTTTCAAAGAACCTTCAACAGCATTTCTCAAGCCGCGCCGAGAAGTTTTTCCTTCCGGAATTTCTTGACCGGGCAAAAAAATTTCGGGCATAAACTTTGTCGCGAGAATAACTTTGTCGCGAATGGGCTTTAAAGCTTTTCCAACGAGATTTTCATTTTCATAAGCCGCATAAACTTCTGCAGTGTCAAAAAAAGTACAGCCGTAGTCTTCGTAGGCCGAACGAATCAGCCGAATCGATTCATTTTCAGGCGGGCACGCACCGTAGCCGTGAGAAAATCCCATGCAACCCATTCCGATTGCTGAAACAGTTAAATCGCGCAATTTTCTGGTCTTCATAATGAAAAACACCTCCGAACAGAATCTAACACATAAACACGCCTCTAAGTCAAGAAACAATTTGATTTAACGTGCCGCCTTTGCTAAAATATCGCAGAAAAATTTTTGGGAGATGATTTTTTTGCTTGATATGAAATTTGTACGCGATAACCTCGATGAAGTTCGCGCCATGTTAAAAAACCGCAACAACCCTTTGAACCTGGACGATTTTAGCGAATTGGAGCAACGCCGCCGCGCAATTTTAGCTGAAACTGAACAACTTAAAAGCCAGCGCAATTCTATTTCAAAAAAAATCGGCGCAATGAAAAAATCCGGCGAAGATACTACAGAAATTTCTGCAGAAGTTCGCCAGATGGGCAATAAAATTTCTGAACTGGACGGCGAATTGCGCGATGTAGAAAAAAATCTGCGCGATTTACTTTTGCATATACCAAACATTCCCGATGAATCCGTGCCGATTGGTACAGACGATACGCAAAATCCGGAAATTCGCAAATGGGGTACGCCGCGTAATTTTGATTTTGAGCCAAAAGCACACTGGGATATTGGCTCCGCACTGAATATTTTCGATTTCGATCGCGCAGGTAAAGTCACCGGCGCACGTTTTACATTTTATCGCGGATTGGGTGCACGGCTCGAACGCGCTTGTATTAATTTCATGATGGATTTGCACGCCAATAAACATGGCTATACAGAAATGCTCGCACCCTATATAGTCAATCGCGACAGCATGATTGGTACCGGTCAACTGCCGAAATTCGCCGAAGATATGTTTAAGCTTGAGGGTTTGGATTATTATCTCGTTCCAACAGCCGAAGTCCCTATGACAAATTTTCACCGCGATGAAATTTTATCCGCCGAAACTTTACCCGAATATTATTCCTGCTACACAGCGTGTTTTAGGGCTGAAGCAGGCGCGGCAGGTCGCGATACCCGCGGTTTAATCCGTCAACACCAGTTCAACAAAGTCGAATTGATTAAATTCACTAAGCCGGAAGATTCTTGGAATGAATTGGAAAGCATGGTTGACGCCGCTGAAGATGTTTTGCGCATTTTGGAGATACCTTATCGCGTAGTTCTGCTTTGTACAGGCGATATGAGCTTCACTTCCGCCAAAACCTATGATATTGAAGTTTGGATGCCCGCGCAAAATAAATATCGCGAAATTTCTTCCTGCTCCAACTGCACAGACTATCAAGCTCGTCGCGCTAATATAAAATTCCGCCGCGATAACAAATCTAAACCTGAATTTGTTCACACTTTGAACGGTTCGGGAATTGCAGTCGGTCGCACGGTCGCCGCAATTCTTGAAAATTATCAACAAGCGGACGGCTCCGTTAAAATTCCTAAAGCCTTGATACCTTACATGAACGTTGAAGAAATTAGAAAATAAAAAATAAAAAACAACAAACAACAA
>CAJONF010000023.1 GCA_905236665.1 uncultured Selenomonadaceae bacterium
ACGGAAAGTAAAGCCTGCGTGAGAGGAAATAAGACGTAACATTCGGCGCAACCTCGATGATCCAGGAAGCTCTTATGAGCAGTTCACTGCGTAATTTGTAATGAATTTGTTTTTTCATTGCGCATTACGCATTTTTAATTGCTTTTTAAAGTCTTGTTTATCTGAAGAATTTCTGATAATATCTTCGACGTGAAAGGAGGTCGAAAAATTGGACACGCAATCGGAAATCGTCGCGGAAGAAACGCCGGAACAAAATACCGCGACCGCGACGCTAGAAAAAATTTTGGAACTGCAACAAAAAAATTCTCGGCAACTGGTTCAATCCCTGCGCGAAAACGTAAACTTTCAAAATCAAGTGCGCCTGGGTATGCAAAAAGAACTTGACGTTTTGAAAGAACAACAGCGCGGCGAACAATTCACGCCGATATTAAAAGCAATCGCCGCAGTGTGCGTTGAGTATAGAAAAATGTTGACGGACGAATCTATTTCTCGCAGGACGCGGCGGACGTTAAAGCTTTTGTTTGAAGAGCTGGAAGATATTTTGTCGGAATACGACGCGGAAGTTTTTACGTCAGCAGTTGGTGAATCGCGCCGCCCGCTTTTAACAAAAATTGTCAGCACTGTAACCACGGGCGATAAAACTTTGCACAATAAGATAGCACGTAGCCGACGCCCCGGCGTCACGCGCAATGGTCGCCCGCTTTATCGTGAATTCGTCGATGTTTATGTTTACGACGCGGCGGCAGGCAGTAAAAAATCTGAATTAGTTCGCAGTGAATAAAGGAGAAAAAATTTATGAGCACATACGGAATTGATTTGGGCACAACTTATTCTTGTATAGCGCGCTTGGATTCAAACGGTAACCCCGAAGTCATTCGCAACAATGAAGATGACTCCAACACCGTAGCCAGCGTGGTTTTTTTTGAAAATGAAAACAATGTCGTTGTTGGTCAGGCGGCAAAAGAAAATGTAGAAACAGACGGCGAACGCGTCGTTCAATTCGTAAAACGTGAGATAGGCAAGAGAGATACTAGAACTTACGAATTTGACGGCAAAACTTATACGCCCGTGGAAATCAGCGCGTTGATTTTAACTAGGCTGAAAAATTTGGTTGAGGCGCAGGGCGGCACGATTGAAGACGTGGTTATAACTGTTCCGGCTTATTTCGGACTGGAGGAACGTTCTGCTACAAAACAGGCTGGCGAACTCGCAGGACTGCACGTGCTTAGCTTGATTAATGAACCAACAGCCGCGGCATTGAGCTATTGCGCACGACAATTTCAAGAGGATAGGACGATTTTAGTTTACGATTTGGGCGGCGGGACTTTCGACGTTACTGTTGTAAAAATGTCAATGACGCAGAACGAATCCGGACGCGACGTTCAGAAAATCACGGTGCTTGCCACGGGCGGCGATGACAGATTGGGCGGCAAAGATTGGGACGACAGACTTTACAACCACATTTTGCACGCCTGTTGCGATGAAAACGGCTTGACGCCCGAAGAAATAGAAGCTGAAACTCGCCAAGATATTCGCTCCAAAGTTGAAGAGGCTAAACGCAAACTCAGCAAAAAACAATCCGCCAAAGTTCGTATCGACGTGAACGGCTCGCGTACAGAAATTGTTATCAAGCGTTCGGACTTTGAGCAGATGACTTCGGACATTGTTGCAAAGACGATGAACTTTGTAGACGCAACGCTTGAAAAAGTTCCCGACGCCGCGATTGATACCGTTTTGCTTGTTGGCGGCTCAACGTATATGCCGATGATAATTAATGCTGTCGAAGAAAAATTCCCCGGCAAAGTTCAACAACATGACCCAGACCAAGCGGTTGCAAAGGGCGCGGCGATTTATGCCAGTATGCTTGTTGAGGAAGTCGGCACGTCTTCTGCGCAGGGCGAAGAAAATTCCGGCGGCGAAGTTCATCACGCAGAACAGCTCACGTCAAAATTCACTGTGGAAGATCAAACGCCGCGTTCATTTGGTCCTGGCGTCGTCGATACAAAGGGTGCAAAACATAAATATGTTCTGGAAAATTTTATAAAGATTGGCGAAAAGATGCCCGCAGTTTTTTCCAAAACTTATTATCCGCTTGAAGATAATCAAGAACGCGTGCTCCTTCGCGCCTTTGAAAATATGTCGACGGACGATACTTTGATTCCCTGCGTGGACGAGGACGGCAACCCGCAAGCTACTGACCCTGCACACAACGTGAAACTTTTGGGCGAACTGGTTGTTAATCTGCCGCCCAAAACCAGCCGTGACACGCCGATTAAAGTTACGTTCAAAGTCGATGCGTCGGGCGTACACGTTGAAGCTGTGAATACCAAAACGGATGAAAAATTTGAAACGTTCCTGCGCACCGAATCTGATATCGACGTTGAGAGAAGCGCGGTTCATCAGCTTAGAATTTCTTCCGATTAAAAGTAATTTTTGTCATGGGAACCCACAAAAGCAAAAAAATTATCGGGACACTGCAATTATGCAATGCCCCGATTTTTTTTTACCTTAACAAATTAAAACAGACCGCTGATAATTCCTTCGGGCGTTATGTCAATTTTTTCAGCGGCAGGACGTTTTGG
>CAJONF010000024.1 GCA_905236665.1 uncultured Selenomonadaceae bacterium
GCGTTTTTTAGTGCATTGTTGATTTCAAAGTTTGAAGTACTCTGCGTCTCAGAAAAAATTTCTACCGCCGCCAATCGATTTTGAATGTAATTGCTGAAGTCCGCTTCGCTACTCAAAATTATTTCCTCCCCAAAAAATCAGCTATTTATAGGATATTATACAAGATTAGCAAAAATCTACAAATTGACAAAAAATTTCTGCAATGTGGCGGGAAAAATAAGCAGAATTATTCAAGAAAAAATTCTTGCGAGGCATTACAATTCACCCAACATAAAAAAGTTTTGGGAGGGCAAAAAAATGAAACTCAGCATGAACGAGGCAACTGCTCTGAATTGCCAGGCGATGTCTTTGGAACAGGATATTCTCCTTGCAGAAAAATTTGGCTACGACATGATCGAGCCGCGTACAATGGACAGAATGCGCGATTATCTTGCGGAACATTCTATAGAAGAGCTTGCAGAATTCTTCAAGGCGCATAATATCGCTCCGCTTGCGTTCAACACACTTTGCTTTTTCAACAATCGTTCGGCGGAAGGCTGGCAGGGCATTAAAGACGAGCTTAAGCAGATGTGCGAATGGGGACAGAAAATCGGTTGCAAAACAGTTATCACCGTCCCGACCGTCAGCCTTAACAAAGTCACCCGCGGCGAAATTCATAAATCCGCCATTGCTTGCCTTAAGGAAATGGGCAAAATCGCCGGCGATTACGGCATGAGAGTTTCCGTTGAATTTATCGGACACCCCGCCGCCTCAATCAACACTTTTGGCGAAGCTTACGAAATTATTCAAGCCGTTGACCTTGACAACGTTGGCATAACTCTTGACTGTTTCCACTTCCACGGCATGGATTCAAAGATTGAAGATCTCGCAAAAGCAGACGGCAAGAAAATTTTCATCGTGCACCTCAACGATACCGAAGATTTCCCGATTGGCGCACTCCTTGACGAAGACAGACTCTGGCCGGGCACCGGTTGCATTAATCTTGATGAAATTTTCCAGACGCTTAAGAAAATCGGCTGGGCGCAAGACGTTGTATCCGTTGAACTTTTCCGCCCCGAATATTATCGCATGAACCCCAACGACGTTTACAGACTCGGCAAGGAACACGCGCTTAACGTCATTAAAAAGAATTTTGGTTGATTGTTGAATAGAACATTTTTTGAGGAGGAAGTAATTATGCTTAACGTAGGTGTTATCGGTTGCGGCGGAATGGGTAGAGATCACATCAAAAGAATTACCGAACGTATTCAGGGCGCGCAGGTTGTAGCAGTTGCCGACATGGTCGAAGCTCTTGCTCAAAAAGGACAGGCTATCGCGGGCGAAGGTTGCAAAATCTACAGCGACGGTAAAGACCTTATCAATGATCCGAACGTGCAGGCGGTTTTCATCGTCAGCCCCGGTTTTGCTCACAAAGTCAGCTTGCTTGAAGCTATCAAAGCCGGCAAAAGAATTTTCTGTGAAAAACCTCTGTGCACCACTGCGGCAGATTGCTTGGAAGTTATCGACGCTGAAATTAAATCCGGCAAACATTTAATCCAACTCGGATTCATGCGCCGCTATGACAAAGGCTATCGTCAAGTCAAAGCCGCTATTCAATCCGGCGAATATGGCGAACCGCTCATGGTGCACTGCACACACAGAAATCCCGTTGTCCCCGACAGCTACACCACCCGCATGGCCGTTGATGATACCGCCATTCATGAAATTGACGTTGTTCACTGGCTCGTTAATGATGACTTTGTTTCTGCACAAGTTATTTTCCCGCGCAAAACTAAATATGCCGCTGACCATCTCTACGACCCGCAGATTATGTTGCTCCGCACCAAAAACGGCATTTGCGTTGATGATGAAGTTTTCGTCAACTGCAAATTCGGTTATGACATCAACTGCGAAGTCGTTTGCGAAGACGGCGCGATCAAAATGCCGCAACCGCTTTATCCCAGCTATCGCAAATGTGCACAGGTTGCCACGACGATTGACACTGATTGCTTTGTTCGTTTCCATGACGCTTATGATGAAGAAGTTCAAGATTGGGTAAATGAAGCAGCTAAAGGAATTATCAGCGGTCCGAATGCTTGGGACGGCTACCTTGCAAACTGCACCGCAGATGCGCTTGTTAAATCTCAAGAGCAAAACGGCGCAGTCGTCAATATCACCATGAAAGATCGCCCCGACTTTTATAAATGATTCACCTCCCTAACTTTGACCCTTAATCCAACAAATGGATAATTATAATCCCGTCGAGAAATTCGGCGGGATTTTTCTTTTATAAAATTTTTGTCGCTTGATTCGTTCTTTTGCTGTTTAACATACTTTCTTTTGCAAGCCCAAAAGAAAGTA
>CAJONF010000025.1 GCA_905236665.1 uncultured Selenomonadaceae bacterium
AATTTGCTACAAGCGGCGAATGGGCAGACAGCGCGATTTGCTTTTGGAATCGAAATACGATGACGGGCTGATAGGCTGGCAGAAATTACCGATAAGGGCGCAGGAAAGTTTATTTGAGTGGGAATTTGACGAACACGATAACTTGAAAGCGTTCGTGCAAATGCCAGCACCGAGCTTTGAAATAATCCGAATCCCAATAGAAAAGTGTTTGCTATTCCGAACCGAGAGCCGCAAGGACAACCCGCAAGGGCGGTCGGTTTTGCGCAATGCTTATCGGTCGTGGTATTTCAAAAAGAGAATTGAGGAGGTCGAAGGAATTGGCATTGAAAGAGACTTAGCGGGTTTTCCTGTGCTAACCGCGCCTGAAGGTTTGAACATTTGGTCAGCGGAAAATGCGGGCTTGTATCAAAGGTGCTTAAACTTTGTACAAAATATCCGGCGTGATTCGCTGGAAGGATTGGTTATGCCGGCGGGTTGGGAGCTAAAGCTTTTGTCGACGGGCGGGCAAAGGCAATTCGACACAAGCAAAGTAATCGAGCGTCACAACGTTTCAATCAGTCAAACGGTTTTGGCTGATTTTTTGTTTTTAGGGCATGAAAAGACGGGTAGCTGGGCGTTGAGTTCAGACAAGACGGAGCTGTTCGCGGTGGCGATTGGCACGTTCCTAGACACGATATGCGAAGTGTTCAACCGCAAGGCAATTCCGCAACTGATAGATTTGAACAAAAACCATTTTGAACGAATCAGCGGTTATCCGGAATTGAATCATGGCGACCTTGAGACGCAAGATTTACAGAAACTGGGCACGTTTATAAAAGATATGGCGAGCCTGGGATTAATCACGCCCGATGACGAGCTGGAAAGTTACCTTCGCGAACAAGCCAGCTTGCCGGAAAAATTAGAATCATAGGAGATTATCAAAATGGATTTGGAATATGCATTTAGTTGGTTGACGGGAGGAAACAAAATGTTTGGACAAATTAATTTAGAAAAATTCACGGCGGCGAAATTGCCGCAAAAAGGCGCGAGTGCATGGTCGGGCGTGAATTGGAATGAATTAACCGGAATTGGTTATAAGCCGTTGGTGTATGCGGGCGAGCAGGAAGTTAACGGCACGTTGCACTGGTTTATAGCCGAAGCAACGCAACCTTACAGCTCCGAAATTCGCCACGTCGTCAAAATGGCGATATTGGAATACAAGGGCAAGTACACGGTCGAAGGCAAGAGCATTTCAATTATTTTTTGAGGTGGGAATATGAAAATCACAGGGAAAATTATAAAAGCCAATTTTGATGAGAAAAAAGTATTCGGCTGGGCAAGCGTAGCGGCAGATGAAAACGGCGCGATTGTCGACAGCGACGGAGATATTATAAAAATCGACGAACTGGAAACCGCGGCATATGGTTTTGTGGTGCACAGTCGCACCGGTGGCGAAATGCACGAGAAAACGGGAATAGGCGTGCTGATTGAAAGCATGGTATTTACGCCGGAGAAAATCGCCGCGCTGAATTTGCCGGAAAATTCATTGCCGCTGGGCTGGTGGGTTGGTTTTCAAATCTTCGACGAAGCTGTTTGGCAGAAGATAAAAAGCGGCGAATATTCGATGTTTTCGATTGGCGGAGAAGCTACAAGGGAGGCTGTAAGTAATGAATGAGTTAAAGAATTTGCTGATAAATGAAGTGTCACTGGTAGACGAGGGCGCGAATCCGGCGGCGAACGTCCTGCTGCTGAAACGTAAACCGGAAAAACCCGCGCCGGACGCAACGACGGTAGACAACAAATCACTGGAAAATTTGATGAAGTCTTTGGACAACGTGACGCAACGTTTGAACGAACACATAGAAAAGGCGCAGGACGCTGAACTGCTGAAGGTGGCGGAGAAATACGCGTTGTTAGGCGAGAATCCGGCTGAATTGGCGAAGATTTTCAAACAGGCAAAAGCGGTCGGCGGAACGCTGTATAGCGATTTGATAAAGCGGTTTGATAACGCGCTGGCGGCATTGCAAAAGCAGGGCACGTTCAACGAAATTGGCAAGAGCGGTTACGGTTCGGGCGGCGATACTCGCAACCAGATTGAAAAAATCGCGGTGGAGATTAAAAAGAACAACCCGCAATTCACGGAACGACAAGCCCTTGACGCGGCATTTGTTCAACACCCCGAATTGCAATTTTGAGGAGGATTTAAAATGGAATATATAGGAACAATCGCGAACGAAAGCCCCGTGCGCAGTTTCAAGGCGGCGGCGGCGATAACGGGCGAATTCATAGCAGTGAAGCTGGGCGAAAACGGCGTGCAGACGGCGGGCGCAGCAGATGTACCGATTGGGATACTCACGCCTGATAACTACGCGGCAATGGCGGCTGGCGAAGATGTCACAGTATTAGTCACGGGCGGCGGCGCGTGGCAGGTCGGCGAAGAAATTAAGGCGGGCGACTTTTTGTCCTGTGGCGAAGGTGGCAAGGCAGTTAAGGCGACGACCGGCAAATTTATTTTCGCAAGAGCAATGGAAAACTGCGTGGAAAACGGCGTAGCTTACGTGCAGATAATCAACGCGGGCTACGTGGCTTAAGGAGGAATTACCGTGAACACAAACGATATCGAAGTAATGAAATCACTTGGCAGATGGAAGCCGATAATTTATTTGAGTAATCTGGCAATGGCATATTTTGAGGAGCCGGTTTATGCGCATCAACGCCTATTCCCAATGTGTCCTGTCGATTTACCCAGCGGTTATTTTTACGAATTCAGCAAAGCAGACCTTGCCCGTGATAATGTTCACCGCAAACCGGACAATGGCGCAGTGCAACCGGCGATTATGGGGCATAGCGAAAACAGTTATTCCTGCAAAATCGACCAAATCATAATCGGATTGGACCAATTAATTGCGCTTGCTTATCAACGCGCAATG
>CAJONF010000026.1 GCA_905236665.1 uncultured Selenomonadaceae bacterium
CCTCGTTTTTGAGTATCGCGACGATTGCCAAGTCGTACAGGAATAAATTTTTATCGAGCATAAATCAAGCCCTCAACACATCGTCTAAAATGTTAATCACCTCGTCAACCTGTTCATTTGTAATTATAAGCGGCGGAATAAGGCGCAAAACAGTTCCGACGGTACAATTTATAATCGCGCCGCGTTTCATACATTCGTTGACAATTTCCACGCCCGAACGTTTTGGATTATTGAGTTGTGCACCGAGGATTAAGCCTTCGCCGCGAATCTCGCAAATCTGTTCGGGATATTTTTTCTGCAATTCGACAAGACGATTTTTAAAATACGCGCCGACTTCTTCCACGTGCGCCAAAAATTTTTCATTGGGCACGGTGTCAAGGACGACATTAGCCGCCGCGCAAGCCAGAGGATTTCCGCCAAAAGTTGTGCCGTGGTCACCGGGTTTAAAAGCCCGTGCAACTTCTTCCGTGCAGATAAACGCGCCAATCGGTACACCGCCCGCCAAACCTTTTGCCAGCGTGACAATATCGGGCTTGATTCCGTATTTTTCATACGCGAAAAATTTTCCACTGCGCCCCATTCCCGCTTGAATCTCATCTAAAATCAAAAGTGCGCCGTGTTTATCGCAAAGCTCACGAACTTTTTTAAGATAGCCATTTTTTGGAGGATAAACGCCGCCTTCGCCTTGAATAGTTTCCAACATAACCGCACAAGTTTTATCGGAAATTTTTTCGGCGAGTTCGTCAGCGTCGTTGAAGTGAACATAATCAAAATCGGCGGGCAATGGCTCAAAACCTTTATGATAATGCGGTTGACCGGTTGCAGTTAAAGTTGCAAGAGTTCTGCCGTGGAAACTGTCCCAAGCCGTGATAATCTGCGTTTTATTGGCAGAAATTTTTTTTGCAAACTTGCGGGCGATTTTAATTGCGCCTTCGTTAGCTTCCGCGCCGGAATTTGCAAAGAACGCCCTGTCCAAACCGCTAAGCTTGACCAATTTGGCGGCGGCATCGGCTTGCGGCTGTGTGTAGTAAAGATTGCTCACGTGAATAACTTTTGCGGCTTGTTCAGAAATTGCTTTGACGAGCGGCTGATAATTATGACCCAAAACATTTACAGCTATGCCCGCGAGGAAGTCGATATATTTTTTGCCGTTGATGTCGTAAAGATACGCTCCTTCGCCGCGATCCAAAACGATCTTGTAACGTTTGAACACGGGCAGATAATTTTTGTCGTCCCGCTCAAAAATTTTTTCTTCTGTCAAATGAATCACCTCTTAATTTCCTGTAAAAACATTTAATGGTTAGTGATTAGCAGTCAAAAATTTTCCAACTACTAATCACTAACCACTAGAACTGGTCGGAGCAACAGGATTCGAACCTGCGACCTTCTGCTCCCAAGGCAGACGCTCTAACCAAGCTGAGCTACGCCCCGACGCCAGTTATTTTACTAGCGTGTTCTTTTGATGTCAAGGCACGATTTTTTTATTTTTTTGGAGTGATAGCTACGAGTCGCGCAGGCAATCCAGTTGCTCCTTTAATGTTTGGCCAAGCTACAAAGAGTAATGCGCCCGCCGGAGAAACTTTATCGAGATTCGTCATGACCTCGACTTGAAGTTTGCCCTTTGACAACAGGTAACGTTCACAAGCCAAATCGCCAGCTTTAGCGGCTTCGGCGGAGGCATCCGTATCTAAAGTTTCGTGACCACTGGCGGCGGCGTTGCGAATTTCGTAAATGTATTTGAGCGCGCCCAGTGACCAGCCTGGGAAATTTTCTGAGCCGTCATCAGCAACGCCCGAAATTTTATTCATATCGGGCCAATGTTTAGCCCAGCCGCTGTAAAGTGCAACAAACGCGCCGTCGGGAATTGCGCCGTAAATTTTTTCGTAAGCTTTAATATCTTCCGCCGTCGCCGCGTAATGAACATCTTCCGCAACCTTAGCTGAAATATCCACAATGCACAGCGGATAAATCATATTTTTAACGCCGTAACTTTCGCTAAGCGGCGCATTTTTTATAAAGTGTCCGGGGAAGTCAATATGCGTGCCGAATTGACCGGGGAATTTGAACGTTTGAATCAAACATTCGAGCATAGGATTTCCCCAATCAAAACACGTCTTGCAAAGTTCTACAGAGCCTTCCGGTATTCCCGACCAATACGGGCTGGCGTTGTCGAGCGGGTGCGTCAAGTCAACCAATTCATAATCGGTTTGCAGTTCGTTAAAAAATTTCCACAGCTTGTAATTCATATTACTTCACCTCGTAAAAAATTTTAAACTTCGTTGGCGGTTAAGAGCGCGTCAACTTTTATATCATTGCGCCGATTTAAATCAATGAATTCATCTTTGGTCGTCTTAACAATCGGCAGAGCAGTTACCCGCGAATCATCAAGATAAACAATTTTTGCACGTTGACCGTCACTTAAACCGACCCAGCTGCCGTTGAGAGCCTGCAAAAGTTTTTTCATAAAGACGACGCAAAAACGCGTATCCAATTTTCCGGCGAGCACGTCACCATACAAAACCTTTATTATGTCGAAGGGCGAATTTCTTTTAGCATAAGCGCGATTTGTTGCCATTGCGTCATAAATGTCGAGGATAGCGATAATTTTTCCAAAGTCGCTAATTTTGTCAGCCTTAAGCTTGCTGGGATAGCCGGAGCCGTCGCAACGTTCGTGGTGGTGCAGGACGCCGAGCAGTACATTTTTTAATTTCTTTAGCGGCGATTCGACTAATGCGGCATAACCAAAAACAACGTGCTTTCTAACTTCGGCAATTTCTTCATTGTCAAGCTTTTCAGTTTTATTCAAAAGACCTTTGGAGATTTTCATTTTACCAATCTCGCTCAAAAGACCGCTCATAACCAGTTCGCCGACTTGTGCGGCTCTGAATTCAAGCCAATGAGCCATAATCCCCGAAAGAATTCCGACATTGAGCGCGTGGTGAATTACATAATCGCCGTCGCGTTTCATGTTGTGAATTTGCGTGACAGCCTTTAAACCGTCGTCACACAGTTCAGAAATATTTTCTGCGCGAAGAAGTTCGACTAATTCGTTTCTGTCGATTTTGCCGGTGTTCGCGAAGCCGTAATAAAGATTTTGCGTAATGGCAAAACATTTTTTATAGCAAGTTACATAATCGTTGTCGATTAAATGTTCCTCGGTGGCGGCGGTTGGCGTATACTCTTCGGGCGTCACGTCTATATAAACTGAAAAAATGCTTTTACCGCGTAAACTGTCTATCATGTCGCTTGTCAACTTGACATTTGCGGGGATTAAAGTTTTTCCGTCGAAATCTTTCACGGCGCGCCCGACCAACATTCCTGCGCGAAGTTCCGTCACGTCATAGGATCTTAACATCTCCCATACCTCTCTTTTTAATTCCTAATTCCTAATTCCTACTACTAGTTCCTAATTCCTAATTCCTTTTAAAATTCCTGCGTTGACAATAAATTTCGTTGGGATTTATAATGCTGTCGAGGTGATCGAGTTGGCAGATAAAAAAATTCCGCGCAGCAATATCTCTGCCTACATAAGGAAATATATTCAGCTTTGTATAGGCGCGGTAATTGCGGCACTGGGTTTGGAATTATTTTTAATTCCAAATGAAGTTATTGACGGCGGCGTTGTCGGTTTATCGATTATGGCGCAGTATATAACCGGCTTGCCGCTGGGAACTTTCCTGATTGCATTTAATATTCCGTTCCTGTGGCTGGCTTATAAGCAAATCGGCAAAGATTTTGTCATTGCAACGATTGTGGCGATAATTTTTTTGAGCATTTGGTCTGAAGTCGTCGGCGAATATCCAAAAGTTACTAATGATCCGTTCCTTGCGGCGATTTTCGGCGGAATCATTGACGGTTTGGGCGTCGGATTAATAATGCGGGCTGGCGGTTCGCTGGACGGTACAGAAATTGTCGCTATCATCGTCGATAAAAAAACTATCTGGTCTGTTGGCGAAGTCGTCATGTTTATAAATCTGTTTATTTTGAGCGGCGCGGGACTTTTATTCGGCTGGGATAAGGCTATGTATTCGCTGTTCGCTTATTTTGTAATTTCAAAGATGATTGACGTTGTTATTAAAGGTTTGGACGAGATGTACGCTGTAATGATCGTCTCGAATATGCCCTATGAACTTACTGACGAACTTAACACGAAACTTGGACGCGGGGTAACTCTCCTGCATGGCGAAGGCGGCTACACTCACCAAAGCAAAGAAATTTTATATTGCGTCGTCACGCGTTTGGAAGTCGATAAACTAAAAAGAATTGTTTCCGAAATGGACGAGCACGCCTTTATTACGATTTATCCTGTTAATGATATTGTCGGCGGACGTTTTAAAAAGTCGGGACACTAACTTTTAAAATTTTGGAGGTTGAAACTATGTCAGCAAGAATTTTATATGGAAAAGAATTTGCGGCGAAGATAAAAGATTCTGCGCGGCTGGAAGTGGAAGAACTAAAAAAAAATTTCGGCGTGACGCCTGGTTTAGCAGTTATAATCGTCGGGGAAAATCCCGCATCGCAGGTCTATGTTCGCAATAAACATAAAACTTGCGAAGAACTCGGAATTATTTCTAAAGTCATCGCGCTTCCTGAAGATTCAACCAAAGAAAATTTGCTCGAAACTATCGATAAACTCAATTCTGATAAAAATATTCACGGCATTTTGGTTCAACTGCCGTTGCCCGCCGCGATTAAAGCTCATTCGGACGAAATTTTAAATCGAATTGATCCGCTTAAAGATGTTGACGGCTTCCACCCCGAAAACGTCGGAAATTTGGTTATCGGCAACCCAAAACTCGTTCCTTGCACGCCCGCAGGTTGTATTGAAATGTTAGACCTCGCCGGAATTGAAATTGACGGCAAAAACGCCGTGATTATCGGCAGAAGTAATATTGTCGGCAAGCCGTTGTTCCATTTATTGCTTGCCCGCCACGCAACTGTTACAATTTGCCACACGCACACGAAAAATTTGCCCGAAATCGCTCGTCAAGCTGATATTTTGGTTGCGGCAAGTGGAAAACCCGCTTTAATTACCGCTGACATGGTAAAATCCGGCGCAACCGTCATTGATGTCGGAATTAATCGCATTGCACCTAAAAAATTGGTCGGTGATGTTGATTTTGACGCTGTAAAAGACATTGCCGGCGCAATTACTCCTGTTCCAGGCGGCGTTGGACTTTTAACTGTTGCTATGCTCATGAAAAACGTCGTTAAGGCGGCGAAATTGCAACTTGAGGATTAAAAAATGTTTATTTTCATCGTAGCGGCGATTTTAGGCGCAGTTATGGCGGTCGCGCTCATCTCAATCAAGTTTTTATTCAGCGATCACCTTGCAAAAAAGTTTTACAAACTGTTCGCGTTGGCAGATTTGTCAATTATCGCAGTAATTATCGGCGGCTGGGCAATTCGTTCACTTGTTCCTAGCTGGTTCGTAACTTTTTTCGGAAATTTTTCTACGATTTTTCTAATGGCGCAACTAATTTGCGGAATTTTAGTTTTCTGCGCGGTCATATGCAGATTTTTTTATCGAAAATTTCACAAGCCAAGCAAATTCGACCCGCAACGTAGAAAAATTCTTGCTCACGCCATAATTTATCCGCTCGCTTCGCTGGCAATTTCAATTTATGGCAACAGAATTGAAAAAAATTCCGACGTTGAGAACTTTTACGACGTTCCTATAAAAAATTTGCCGCCTGAACTTGAAAATTTCCGAATCGCGCAGATTTCCGATATCCATTTGGGCGCGTATTACTCTTTGGAACGTCTCGAATCACTTTTACAACGAATCGCCGACGCTAAACCCGATTTACTCGCGACAACCGGCGATATTTTCGACGATGTACCCATGAATCCCGCCGCGATTAAAATTGTTGACGCTTTCACCGACAAATTTAAATTCGGGATTTTTTACATTCACGGCAACCACGAACACTTCCGCGGCATAAAAACTATTGAAAAATTGCTCGCTGAAACGAAAATTCACGTGCTAATCAATCGTTCGGAGCACGTTACGTCGAAACTTTATATCCTCGGTGTCGATTATCCTAATGGTGCACCGATTACCAGTGCAAAAGATCACGAACGCGAAAAAATTTTTGCTGAAACCCGAAAAAATTTCGTTGATAAGGCTATGGAAGGCGTTCCGGAAGATTCTATTAAGATTTTACTCGCTCACCACCCAGAATTTATTGATGACGGCGCGGAACGAAATTTTGCTCTAACTTTGACCGGACATACTCACGGCGGGCAAATTTGTTTATTCGGCGTGCCAATTTTCCCTGTTTTCAAATATACTCGCGGAATTGTCAAGCGCGGCGATTCAATCGGTTATGTTCACGTCGGCAACGGCAGCTGGTTTCCATTCCGCCTTGGTTGCCCACCCGAAATTGCTTACTTCACGCTGAAATCCGCCTAAAAACCGCCTTTCGAGGCGATTTTTTTGTATTATAATTTTTAAAAACGCTTTGGAGATGATTTTTTTGGAGAGATTGCAAAAATTGATAGCTAGAGCCGGCATTTGTTCACGAAGAGAGGCTGAAAATTTAATTTTGGCGGGGCGCGTGACGGTTGACGGAAAAATTATTAAAAAATTGGGCGCGAAAGCTGATTTAAAACAAAAAATCCGCGTCAATGACAAACTTTTGCACTTCGACGCAGAAAAAATTTATATTTTACTCAATAAACCGCGTGGATATGTCACAACTGCGCATGATGAGCGCGGACGCAAAACTATTTTAGATTTAATCGACATTTCGGAGCGCATTTATCCTGTTGGAAGGCTCGATTTGAACTCGGAAGGGCTGATTTTGCTCACAAACGACGGCGATTTAACAAATTTACTGATTCACCCGCGTTTTAAAATCGAAAAAACTTATCGCGCTAAAATTTCCGGCGATATTTCGGAAAAAAAGCTTGATAAACTTCGCGCAGGTATCGAATTGGATGACGGATTGACTTCACCGGCTGAAATTTATCGTCTCGACAAAGATTTAGTCGAAATAACGATTCATGAGGGCAGAAATAGACAAATTCGGCGAATGTTTTCAGCGATTGGTTGCGATGTTAAGCGTCTCAAGCGGATAAAATTCGCAAATTTGACTTTGGACGGTGTAAAGGTCGGCAATTACAGAAGATTAACCGCGGCAGAAATAAATTCGTTGAAAAAATTGGCAGGAAAATAAAAAGATTGGCAGAATCAAAAAATATCGTAAATATTTAACACGAGGAGATTTTTTTTATGGGAATTGGTCAAGAAGCAAAGAGTTGGATAATTTCAATCGTGTCAGCGGTGATAGTTGCGTTATTTATTCGCACTTTTATTGTAGAATTATACGTTGTGGACGGTCCGAGTATGCAACCAACGCTACAGGACGGCGAAAGATTAGTCGTGAACAAATTTATTTATCATTGGCGCGACCCGATTAAAAGCGAAGTCGTAATTTTCCGCTATCCACGTGACCACACACGCGATTTTATAAAAAGAGTAATTGCTGTAGGCGGCGACACGATAGAAATTAAAGATGGACACGTCTTTGTAAACGATGCAATTATAAATGAGGATTATATCGCCGAAAAAACGCGTACAGAGTACCCAAAACAGACAGTTCCAATCGGAACTTTGTTCGTTTGCGGCGATAATCGCAGAAATTCTTTAGATTCGCGCTTTCCTGATGTCGGTTTTGTTCCATTAGAGCTTGTAAAAGGTAAAGCTTCATTAATTTTTTGGCCTATAGATAATTTTTCAGCACTTCCTTAAAATATGGAGAAAAAATTTTGGAAAATTACAAAGTTGAAGGAATTATATTAAAAACAGACGATTTCGGCGACGCAAACCGAGTAATTACGCTTTTTACAAAGGAATTCGGCAAAATTGAGGCAAATGCATATGGTTGCAGACGCGTTCGCAGTCCACTTTCGGGCGCATTGCAGATGTTTAATCACATTTCAGCGCAAATAACACGCGGAACTAAAATTGACACGATAAAAGACGCGGATATAATTCATTTTTACGACGAAATAACTAAAAATTTGGAGCGATTAGCTTATGCATCGCTCCTTTTTGAAATTATTAATCGAATGACGTTGCCCAGACAGTCTGAACTGGAAATTTTTCGTTTGTTGAAGAAATTTTTGCCGATAATCAGCGAACGCAATCCAAAAATCGCGAGTTTGATAGGAATTTGTCAATTTATGGAGACAAGCGGCGTGCAGTTGAGTTTTAGTCGGTGTATTTATTGCGGAAAAGAAATTTTAGGTGACGCGGCGATTAGTTTTCTTGACGGCGGGGCAATTTGCATTGATTGTATAGATTCTGCGCAGGATTTTAGCCCATATCCCGAAGTTTTACGAAAAACTTTTGAAAAAATGTTGAGTTTTGATTGGAAAAAGGACACGAAATTAAATTTTAATTCCCGACAGCTAGAAATTGCGGAAAATTTTTTAATAAATTATGTTCAATCGCTGTTGGGAAGTAATTTGCGTTCGATAAATTTTATTCGCGAGCTGGAAAGCTTGAAAATTTAACCAAACTGCGCGAGAATTCCCCCGCCTCTATAGGCGGCGGGATGAATCGCGCAAGTTGACAACAGCATTGACTGCAAA